>JAUVUV010000515.1 GCA_030604975.1 Candidatus Glassiibacteriota bacterium
CCGCCAAGTGGATGACTTCTTGGACAGGATGGAAAAAGAATCCTGAGCCGATCAAATGGCTTAAGTCATTCTGCTGAAGGTTATTAAAAAGCAATAAAGCAGGGCTGATCCAAATTCCTATTTTGGCCTATCTTTAGTCTAACTTATAGGTTCACCACTCCATTTATCTCTATAAGACCAAAATGGATATTTAGGACACCTCTCTCCTTTAGGATAATCTATACCCTCTTCATGGGGACAACCCACGATTCCATCAGCTATTACTACACTTTTTGGCTTGTGTTGTTTTATAAAGTCTAGAATCTCATGCTGTATTTTGAAATCATGGCGCACATCCTCCGCTTCTGAATACCATTTTTTCAATACATCAGGGTCAGCATCTACTCTAGAAACAATTCCAACTACAACCTTGCTGGCTCTTTTATTATCTGGACCATAATAGGCAATGGTTGCAATAGGATATCCTTTAAATTCCTTACTCGCTTTTTCCTTGCTTTCTTAAGAAGGTTTCCCTCCAGATCAGACCATTTGATTCAAGCTTCAGTTTAGCGTATTTGACCCCCCCGTTTTGTATATGATAAGCTCATTCCAGGAGGTCAGCAAATGAAGATTTCAAGAAATTATTCGGCATTTGAGGTGATCACAAAAAAGAAACTTTTATCATTACTATTTCTTCTATTTTTTACATGCTGGATGTTCCTGCACTTCATGCATGCACAAGAAAAAACTGAACCAGATTTTTCCAGTGCTATCCGTCTGATTGATACCTGGCTGGAGGCTCAGCGCGATTATGATCACCTGCCTGGTATTTCGGTAGCCATATTAAATAATCAGGAATTAATCTGGAGTAAAGGCTATGGTATGGCTGATGTAGAGAAAGAAGTGAGTACAGACCCCAATACTATTTACAGCATTTGTTCGATTTCCAAATTATTTACTTCTGTTGCAATTATGCAATTGCGTGATGCAGGAAAATTGCGGCTGGATGACCGGGTGGTTGATATTCTGCCCTGGTTTAATATCCAGCAGAAATGGCCAGACAGTGGCCCAATTACCATAAGATCTTTTTTAACCCATTCTTCCGGCATACCGCGCGAATCTGATTATCCATACTGGACCGGGCCCGATTTTGCCTTTCCCTCCCAGCAGCAGGTTAAAGCTAAACTTGGCAGCCAGAAAACCCTCTACCCAGCCTCCACCTATTTTCAATACAGCAATCTCGGGTTGACCTTGTTAGGCGAGATTGTTTCGGAACTATCGGGAATGCCGTATGAAAAATACATCGAAGAAAATATATTGAATCCCTTACGGTTGACCGATACACGCACAAGACTACCAGAATCACTGTGGAGAGGAAAACTGGCCACCGGGTATAGCGCAGTTAAACGGGATGGCACTCGTGAAATGTTACCTTTGTTCCAGGCCGAAGGCATCGCAGCTGCTGCCGGCTATTCCTCTACAGTTCTAGACTTAGCCCGGTTTGCTTCCTGGCAGTTCCGGCTGTTGGAAAGCGGAGGGAAAGAAATCCTCAAAGCGTCTACACTCCGAGAAATGCATCGTGTTCATTGGATTGACCCAGATTGGAAAACCACCCGGGGGCTGGGATTTTCGGTATATGAAGTTGATGGAAAAACGATGGTCGGTCACGGTGGCTCTTGCCCAGGCTACCGGAGCACCTTGATGATCGATCCTCATAAAAAACAAGCCTTCATCGTCATGATTAATGCCCAGGGAGTCAACCCAAATAAATATGCGAAGGGTATGAGAGAAATCTTGAAAAAGGCCATCAGCAAAGGGAAAGAGGAAAAAGTGGAAGGTATCGATCTCGAAGCGTATGCGGGACATTACAATTTACAGCCCTGGTGGGGGGAAATGGCTGTCATCCCATGGCAGAGTAAGTTAGCCGTCCTGGAGCTTCCGTCCGAAAATCCTGCGCAGGACCTTAGGTTGTTGAAACACATTGAGGGCGACATATTCCGCCGCATACGAAAGGATGAAACGCTCGGTGAAAAAGTGATTTTTGAAAGAGATGATTCCGG
>JAUVUV010000095.1 GCA_030604975.1 Candidatus Glassiibacteriota bacterium
CCAATGGGAAACACAGCAGGCGCCGCAGTTAATCCGAAGTAAAATCGAGCGCATCCAAAGGCAGGTTCGTGCTCGCTCGGTTACACTCAAGATTCATGACCCGGAAATGAGCGCCCTCGAAGGTGTGCTCGCCCGGGGAGACCGCCGCATTTCAAATGTGGTCCAGGCAGCCTGGGAGAGGGGCGCGCGCTTCGACGGCTGGAGCGAAACTTTCGACACTCTTGTCTGGGCGGAGGCTTTCAAAGCCGAGGGAGTTGATCGCGATTCATATCTTGCCGCGCGCCCGGAGGGATTACCGGCTCCCTGGCATTTCGTGCGTGTTCCGGTCGAAGAGGCTTTCCTGAGCAATCAGCGCCTGAAAGCGTCATTGGGCGAGAACGTGGAAGACTGCGCAACCGGACCTTGCCTGTATTGCGGTGCCGAAGAGCCCTCGGTCTGCAGGACACTTCGAGCCAGGGAAATGGTTAAATCATCAGCACGGTTAGACAAATCAGAGCCTCTTGCTACCGGGCCCCTTCCGATGTCCGCTGGGCACCCGGAACGCCAGCTCTGGCGAGTGCGGTATGCGAAAAAGGGTCTGCTGCGTTTCCTCGGCCACCTGGACACGGTTCGCGGTATCGAGTTCATGCTGCGCCGCACGGGGGTACCGGTCTGCTACGGCGGGTTGTTCTCACCCCGGATGCGGCTCCATTTCTCGCCGCCCTTGCCTTTGGGAGCCGAAAGCCGGGCCGAGTATTTCGACTTTGAAACCCTGACGGTGGAAAAAACCGGGCTGCATGAAGCTCTGGAGAAGGCATCCAGGGATTTCGAAGGTTTCAGCATCATGGCACTGAAAGCATTGCCGACAGAGCGGAAAAACAAACTGCCTCACCTGGCTGCGGATATTATCTGCTGTCGCTATTGCGCCGTTATACCGGAAGAACTCCTGCCGAAAGGCATCGATTGGATCGAATTGGTAGAAGCCTGCCGCACCAGACACCTGGAGGAAGGGGCCTTTCATTACCGCACAGATAAGAAAGGTCGCCGCAAGAAAATCCACCTGGCTAAAGCGCTGGAAAGTGTGAAGGCGGAAAGCGGGGATCGAGCCTCGCTCACATTCGTCCTCGATCTTCAGGGTGAAAATATCTGCCGGCCAGACCATTTTCTGGGCTATCTGCTGGAACTGAACCCTTCACAATTCGCGATCTGCCGAATCGAGAAGCAGGAAGCTTTTGTCAGGCGAGGGGAAGAACTGGTAACCCCGCTCGATTTTTAAGTCTTACCGGCGGACTTGGTGTTATTTTTTTGCGCTTTGATAATTGCTTATTAAATTAACTGTAGCTAAACAATTTTAAATTCTGACAATTGACTAATTTTGCCTGTTCGGCTTTGCCTCAAATCGATACAGGCGTAAAACTTTAAACTAATCTAATTAATCAGGAAAGTTTTATGGCTAATCAACCGCGATACAAGTCAATAAAACGTGAGATTCTCATCTCAGTAACTCTGAAACAAACCCGTGTGGCGATCCTCGAGGACGGCAGGCTGGTCGAGCTGATGGTAGACCGTGAGAGTGAGAAAAGAATGGTTGGCGATATTTACAAAGGAATAGTACACCGCGTTTTGCCGGGAATGCAGGCCTCTTTTGTAGATATCGGCCTGCCCAAACAAGGTTTCCTGCATGTAAGTGATGTGGGTTACGAACTTGTCGAGCTCGATTTCGACGACGGCAGCGAGGAACAGGCGGGTAGAAGAAAACCCCGGAAGCTGCAGTCGATCCAGGACCAGCTTGAGGAGGGTCAGGAACTGATCGTTCAGGTGATCAAGGAACCGATTGGCACAAAGGGCCCCAGAGTGAGCACCGAGATTTCCCTGCCCGGCAGGCTATTGGTTTACGCTCCGTTCGATAACCGTATCGGTATTTCCCGCAAGATAGAAGAGCCGCGGGAACGGGCGAGGATCAGGGAGATTATCAGAAAAATTGTCACCAAAAGTGAGGGTGTAATCGTTCGCACCGTTGCGGAAGATACTACAGAGGGAGAATTCAAGACAGAATACAGCTCTCTGAAAAACCTCTGGCGACGGATTCGCCGCCAGGCTGGCCACGCTCAGGCCCCCTCATTAATCTACCAGGAAATGAAACTGATAAGCGGGCTGCTGCGTGATGTTTTCAACGAGCGGGTAGATTCCCTGGTGGTGGATTCAAAAGCGCAATTTAAACAGATAAAGAGTTATCTGCGCATTATCTCGCCCAAATTGATAAACCGCCTGCAGCTTTACAAGGACAATAAGCCGCTTTTTACCCGCTATAATCTCGATGAGGAAATCCGCAGAGTATATAATAACCGGGTCTGGCTCAAGAGAGGCGGTTATATTGTTATCGAGCCGACCGAAGCCCTGGTGTCGATTGATGTCAATACCGGCAGGTATACGGGTGAAAAGGACCAGGAGGAAACTATTCTGCGCACCAACCTGGAGGCCGCCCGCGAGATTGCGCGCCAGATCAGACTGCGGGACCTGGGAGGGATCATTGTCTGTGATTTTATCGACATGGAAAGCAAGGAAAACCAGCAGAGAGTACTCGATGAGTTCCGCAAATATCTCAAATTCGACAGGGCTAGGACAAAGGCTTTCGATGTAAGCCCTCTGGGCCTGGTTGAAATGAGCCGCCAGCGTGTGCGTTCCAGCCTCTTTTACAGCCTGACAGCGCCTTGCCCGGTCTGTGAGGGCCGGGGGAGAATTTTCACCCCCGAGGTGGTCACTGCTGAAATTGAAGTCACCCTGAAAAAAATCGGCTTCAGAGGCAAGGAGAGCAAACTCCTGCTTAAAGTTCACCCGGCCGTTGCTCTACATCTGATGGAGGAGGAATATTACCTTCTGCAGGAACTCGAAAACAAAACCAGAATCAGTATTCAGTTGCGGGACGATCCCCTGATGCGCCTGGATGATTTTGCAATTTTTTCTCTGCCTTCACGTAAGCAGATCGATACTAACTTATAATTTTGTATTGACATATAATAGAAATTTGTTTATTAATACAGTTTATAAAAAATCAATATTAGAACTTCCCGGGTAAAGGAGCCTGTTGTTCGATGTATGCTATCGCGAAAAGTGGGGGGAAACAGTTCAAAATTGAGCAAAATGCGGTGATCCGCGTACCGAGCCTTCACGCCAAGGTTGGGGAAAAAGTACGTCTGAAGGAAATCCTTTTCCTGAGTGACGGGGAAAAAGTGGCGGTAGGCAGACCTTCTATCGAGGGCGTATCTGCCGAAGCGGTGGTTGTCAGGCACGGGCGGAACAGAAAGATCAGGATTGTCAAGTATAAACGCCGCAAAGGCTACCGCCGTACTATCGGCCACCGGCAGGGATTCACCGAGCTTGAAATAGGCAGGATAATAGTAGGCAGGAAGAAAAAGCCTGCGGTGGAAAGCAAAGCCCCGGTTGAGGAAAAAGAAAAAGCCGCGGTTGCTTCTGAAGTTCAAGCTGCTGCTGTTGAATCCAAAAAAGCCGAGGCGGTAAAGAAGGTGAAAAAGCCAAAAGCGAAAGCCGCCAAGGCTGCCAGAAAAGCCACAGCCAGGAAAGAAAAGCCACAGCCCGCAGTAAAACAGAAAAAGGCCGAGGAGAAAAAGCCTGCCAAAACCGCCGGAAAGACTGAAAAGGCGGCAGAGAAAAAGGATAAAGCGGAAACTGGTTCCAAAACTAAGCCAAAGACCCGGGCAAAGGCGAAAAAGCCAGCAGCCGACACGACGAAGAGTAAGGCTGAAAAAGAAGCTGCTGATAAAGCCAAACCGAAGAAAAAAACTGTGAGTAAGAAAACAGACAGTTCAGCCAGAGAAAAGGCTAAAAAGGCTTAAGAGTGCTGACTCAATTGGCTCGCACAGCGTGGTAAGAATTTGAAAAATCAGAGAAAAGCTTGATATAGAGCTTGCAAGGAGAGACAAATGGCCCATAAAAAAGGCGTGGGAAGTTCCCGCAACGGCCGTTACAGTCAGGGTAAACGGCTGTGTGTCAAGGCTTTTGGCGGGCAACTGGTAACTAGCGGTTCGATTATCATCCGTCAGCGGGGAACCAGCTTTCATCCGGGCAACAATGTCGGTGTGGGCAGGGATTACACCCTGTTCGCCCTGATCGAAGGTGTGGTTGCTTTTGAACGTAAAGGCAAGACACGTAAGAAAGTTTCGGTTTACCCGGCAAGAATTTCGGAAAACTAAATTCTGTCTGAAATATCAATTATTTCAGGAGGCGCTCAATACAATTGGGCGCCTTTTTTTATTTCTTCGGATGTTTTTCAGAAACTTTAGAAGAAGCTTGTTGTTTCAATCCCGGTTGACAACCACTTTAAGTACTATTAATATAAATAAGTATAAAGCAACTTATATATTGTAATTTATGGTTTACTAAGTGCGCTGCCGCAAGCCGCGGGTACCGGTCAAGGGCTTTATCGACTATGCGGAGGTTGAGATTACCAGGGAAAATGTAGGCTGAGCCCACGCCGGAAAGGATGCAAACATTTTGGAACCGAATGTTTTTATCAGCCTCGGCTCCAACCTGGGAGACAGACAGGCCAACCTCATGAAAGCCTCGGAGGAGCTTGCCCGGCTGCCGGAGACCGAGATCACCGGAGAATCCTGGGCGCGTATAACCGAAGCGGTCGGCCTGACCGGCCAGCCTGATTTTTTCAACCAGGTGAAACGAGTCTCTACCGAGCTCCCCCCGGCAGAACTTCTGAAAACTTTGCTCTCTATTGAAGATCGCCTGGGCCGGGTGCGCACTGTCCGCTGGGGCCCCAGGGTGATTGACCTTGACATCCTGTTCTACGGCCATCTGGAATGTAACACTGATTCGCTGGTTCTGCCTCACCCGGAGGTATGGGATCGGCCATTTTTCCTGGAAATGATCGGGGAGATCGACAGCAGGTTCCTCCAGAGCTGGAACCGGCAGGCTAAGCTGCTTGGAAAGTAAATCGGCAGGGGGAGGGGAGTGAAACTTGTAAAAAGCAAAATTGAGGTTCGGGCAGAAATAGCACGCCTTAAGAGCGCTGGCGCAAGGGTGGGCCTGGTGCCAACCATGGGGTATTTCCACGAGGGCCACCTGAGCCTGATGCGAATTTCCCGCCGTCAGGCCGATTACACGGTTGTCAGCCTCTTTGTCAATCCCATCCAGTTTGCCCCCGGAGAAGACCTGGAGGGCTACCCGCGAGACCCCGAGCGCGACCTGGACCTGGCCCGAAAAGAGGGAGTTGACCTGCTTTTTGCGCCCGATAAGAAAGAGGTTTACGCTCCGAACGCCTCCACATTTATAGAGGAAACCTCGGTCAGCAAAGGCCTTTGTGGACAAAGCAGGCCGGACCATTTTCGCGGCGTGACAACTGTACTGACCAAGCTATTCAATATCGTAACCCCCGATTTGGCGGTTTTCGGCCGCAAGGACATTCAGCAGTTGATGGTTATCCGGCGCATGGTACGCGACCTGGATTTTCCCGTGGAAATCGTGGCCGGTCCGACCGTGCGTGAGCCGGACGGCCTGGCGCTTAGTTCGCGCAATCTCTACCTGAGTAAGGAAGAGCGCCGGAGGGCGCCTGATCTCTATCGCGGTCTTCAGGCCGCAGCCCGGGCTCTGGCCGAACCCGGCGCCGAGCTGGCAGGCGTTTTGGAATCGGCGCGGCGCGAAATCGAAAGAAATACCGGAGGCCAGGTGGAATACATTTCCGCAGTGGATAATGACATGGCAGAAGTCAAGCAGGCTTCCGACTGCAGTTACCTGGCAGCCGCGTTGCAGCTCGGTTCGACACGGCTGATCGACAATGTGGATGTGAACACGGGCGATCTCTCTAATTGAACCTCCAGAAGCGCCCCGTGAGCAAGGCGCAGCAATCGATTTCTGGAATTAACGGAGTGTCCGGATGGATAACGGTAAATCACCACACAATGAAATCAGGAAAAAATCCTCGGAAGATTCATCCCGGCCGGATGATTCCTCACCCAGCGGCTCCATGTTCAGTCAGAACCTGGAACTCAAGGCAACACCGGCCTCCCGGGATGATCAGCCCGCGCAGCAGTCCCGTCCCCAGATGGAAGCCGGAGACCGCAAGGTCTATTTCGGAGTCGAGGCACGCAAGGTAATGGATATTCTCAAGGAGGAACTCGAGCGGCTGGATCATATGCAACCCTCGCCGGCCCTTATTGAAGATATCTACTCAAGCTGGAAGACTCTCTGGGGAGGCGATGACCAGCCTCCGGTGAAAGATTTTACCGAGATGTTCGAGGTGGCCTGCAAGGCGTTATCCTCCGCAGGCAGGCTTGAGCGAAAGCTTAACTCTCAGGAGCAGGAAACTCTCAATACACTTTTGCAGGCGATGTCCAGGCTTGCCTCCGGGGAAGAGGATCAAAACTTTCTTCTCTGGTGCCGCACGGCAACAAGCAAGTGCTCCCGGCTGAACGAAGAACTGAATCAACAAGTTGAAATTTCAGGCGGGCTGACCGAACCGGAACTGGAGCTGGAGCTGGAGAAGACCGAGGATATTTCGAGCTCGGTGGATGAATGGTTCACCCGGGTGAGCAGCCTGGTGGTGGAGTCGGGCAGAGAAGAGGAAGACTCTGGCAAACAGCAGGAAATCTTTCAGCCTCAGGAACCGGCAGTTGGCGAGCAGAAGATCGAGCCTCCCGCGGCAGAAGTTGAAAACATCCCCACTGTTCCAGAAAAGCCGTTTTCCGAAGATTTTGCAGAGGTTGCTCCGGCCTCCGGGGAGCAGGCTGAGAAGGAGCTGCCTGAGACTGAAGAGAAACCTGAGCGCAAGGAGAAGCCTGTAACAGAGGAACTCGATCTATTCGCTGACCAGGAAGCCTGGCCTGCAGCCGTGGTTGAAGAGGTTTTGACAGAGGCACCAGCGGAAATTCCTGCTCCGTCTTCCGGGATCGAGGAAAAAATTTCGCAGCAGCGAACGGAACCACCCCCGGAGATTGATTTACAGGAGAAAAGTTTCGCAGATACTGCCCAAATAGTCGATCTTTATTTCAGCGAAGAGTGCAAGGATATGATCGAACTGATCAAGTACAATTTCTCTCGTCTCAGCGGCCCCTCGGCCAGAAGAACTTCCCGGATGCTGTTCAGGTACTTGGACCAGATGGTTAAACTGTCGGATGATTTCGGATATGAGGCCTTTAACGAATCATTTATCAGGATGCGGAAACTTCTAACCGAGCTGGCCTCGGCAGGCCAGGGAGAGAATGTTTCACTTAGACTAAGTGTAGAAGGATTACAGACAGTGGTTGCGGAACTGGAAAGAGAGTTATGGCTATGAGTTTTTCAAAGCTCAAGCGAAAAAGCAAGAGGTCTGATTTTTGCATTGTTGATTTTACCTCTGATAAAATTGTCCGAATCCCAGAGTTCAGTTTCTGGAGTCAACCAGGCTCAAAACTCAAGTTAAATATTGTTCAATGGCTGCAAAGGCGTTTGAAAAACTCTCCTGTTACAGACTTCCGCTTCTGGCCCTCCTTGTCGCGGTTCTCTACCTGCCCTCCATGAAAAACGGATATGTGGGCTGGGACGACGCGCTGATCCAGTCCAACCAGACTATCCGTTCGCTCTCGGTTGAAAACCTGCTTGAGATGTTTGTGCCACCTGCTGGGAGAATGGCCAGCTATCAGCC
>JAUVUV010000103.1 GCA_030604975.1 Candidatus Glassiibacteriota bacterium
ATAACTTACCTGACCTGGATTATTCATAAAAACCCGCAGTAGGTGTTTTCAATGCAGGGGCGCACCCGCGGGTGCGCCTATTGACTGGATAGATATTTCAACCGCCGGGCGGACCCATGGGTCCGCCCCTGCAGGATTTGATTAAATTTATCAATAATCCGGGCTATAACTGCAGTTTTCATACTATATAGGCCAGCGCGAACCCGGTTTGAGCAAGCATCATCAGCCGGTACATGTGTGTCCATGAGGGATGGTTTTCCGTTTGCGCCAGGCTGTCCGGATCCCGCAGGATCAGCCAGGCGGTAAAGACCCCATAGGCCGCGAGCAGAATCCCGAGCACGGCCAGTATTGCCGGGTTTCCCGAGAGAACCGGCAAGCCGCTCCCGTTCCTTTCCATTATGATGCCCAGTGGCATGAAAAGCCAGGGCAAAACGAAAGAAGGCACGATCATCCAGGCTGAGGTTTTCACCCCGTAACGCAATGGAAGTGTAATACAGCCTGCGGCGCGGTCGCCCTTCATGTCTGAGTAATCCTTGGTGGAGGCCGCTCCCAGGAGGAAAAGAAAAAATATGCCGCCGATATACCATGGTTCGACATCCCCGGCTATCGGTGCCACGCAGGACCAGCCGGCGACTTTGAGCAGCCAGCCTCTTGGAACGGCGATTGTGAGGTTGGCGCCGATAAAGTGCCGCTTGGTGCGAAACGGGTAGCCGGAATAAACATAGGTCATCACCGCAGCGGCTACTACGATCCAGAAACACTCGTGGCGGCCGCCTGGGGAGATCATCCAGGCCATCCAGAGCGCTGCGGCATAAAGTGTGACAGAAAAGATTGCCGCCGCTGTGATAGTTATTTTACCCGAGGGGAGCATGCGCTCCGGCTTGTTTATCCGGTCATTTTCCAGGTCGAAAATCTGGTTCAGCACGTTCGAGGCGGCATTGAGCACCGCAGCCATCGCCGCCCCCAGAATGATATAATAGAGAACTGTCCAGGTACCCATGGCCCAAAGCTGAGCAAAGAATCCCCTGCCCTGGTGGTGGGCCATCGCGCCGAGAGCTGTCACCGCACCGCTGACTATCCCGAGAAGCGGGGGAAGGAGGGTAAAGGGGCGCGTGAACCGGTAGTAACGGATCACAGGTTCAAAACTGAGTCCGCCGCCTTTCTCTTTCAAGGCTGACTGATCAGCCTGGTGAGTATCAGACAAAGAGCTGCCCCCCAGAATGTGTTTAGAATATTCATTCCCTCATTGCCGAGAGCTTGCTCCACTCGTGGAACTGCACCCAGCACACTTTCGGTGAAAGCCGCCAGAAAGGCGCTCAAGCATACTACAACTGCCAGATCAGCAGTGGCGGCAAGCCCCACGAGCCACCCCACCAGGGCGACAAGTGCGGCTGCCAGAAGTGAGGCGACTGTTCCCTCGAACGACACCGCTCCCGGCGTGCCAGGAGCCACTTTCCGGAATGTTGTCGGCAAAAACGCATTCCCGCCCAGAGCCGATCCTGCCTCAGTCCCGGCGGTATCCGCCGCAGCAGTGGCGAAAGAGGCGACAAATACCGCACCGGCCAGCGGGTGCCCACCACTGAATTTATAGACCACAGAAATCAGCAAACCGACCACACAATTGGCAAAGGCATGTCTTGCTCCCCTTCGTCCCTCAGCCTCCTGGGCTGCGCCAAGCTCCTTTTTGCACTTGTACCCCAGCCTGGTCAGAGCGCTGCCCAGAATGAAAAATGACACGAGCACCGTGAATGACTGCCAGCCGCCGAAATAATATATCAGAGCGCCGATTGCCACGCCGCCCGCAAGGCCGCTTCGGTTAACCGTACCGAGAAAATAGGCGGCCAGTCCGAACGCTAAGGTGACAGCAAAAGCCTCGGCTAATGGATACGGGCTGAAATACATGTCAACCCACCCTTAGGTTTAAACTTTTCGATTAAAGAAACGCAGCCATTACTCCTGCGGCGGCCAGCGGACTGGTAATGTTATCGTTAAGAGGAAGAGGCAGGCTTTCCACGACTGCTCCAACTGCCGCGGCCAATCCGCAGCCTGCAACTACAAGCCACAGAGCTGGCAGCACAACGTCCAGGCCGCCCGCTGTCCAGTAAACCAGAACCAGTGATCCCGCCCAGGAGGAAAGAACGAAAGCTGCAAAACCGATCCATGTCTTATCTTTGGACCAGGGAAGTTTTTTCCTTCCCCAGGCCCTTCCCGCCAGGTTGCTGGTGGCATCGCCAAGCGAAAGTACTGCCCAGGCGCCGGCTGCAATATGCATCCTGTTGCGGAAAATTAAAATCAGCGCCAGAACGGCCAGCGCATAACAGGCCTTCCCGATACTGAAACCCCTGGCTGCCTCATCCTCCCGCATACCGCTTTTGTTGATCCTGGGCGAGATGAAAAGACCGTAGGCAAGCGCCCCTGCGCAGCAGAGCACTGCCTGGGTAAGAGTCAAATACCTGAGAAGAAACGCAAATCCCAGGGGGAGCATGTGTTCGATCTGGCGCTTGCTTTCTCCTGTCATCACTCATTTCCCTAAACTTAAGCCAGTCCCTCGGCCCTGATCCAATCCACGGTACGCTTCACCCCTTCCTCCAGGGAAAGGGCCCTGTAGGCGAGCTTGTTTTCAGCAGCTCTCGAGTCGAAAATCCAGTTCTTTTGAAATATATCGACCACACCGCGGGTGATTTGAGGCGTTTTTCCGCTGACAAAGGCGAGTATCTCCTCCCCTGCACCGACAAGCCGGGCAACTGGCCAGGGCACAGAAAACCGGGGTTGCGGGACAAGAGTAACTTTTTCCAGGGTTTCGAAAAACCGCGCAAGGCTGGCATTCTCCCCGCCCAGGATATACCTTTCGCCTGGTTCGGCCTTTTCCATAGCTAACAGAACTCCCCGCGCCACATCCTCGACAAAAACAAAGTTCCACAGCGCCTTGCCGTCCCCCAGGCGTGCCTTGAGCTTCTTTTTCATGAAGTCTATGATCATGCTGGTCACCAGGTTCCCCAGGGTGAGAGGACCGGGTCCATACATCACTGTGGGATAGAGGATAACCAACGGCACCCCCGTGCGGGCAAACTCCTGCGCCTTGAGATTCGCCAGATACTTGGTGCGCTCGTAATCGTTGTAATGGGTCTCCCTCTCGTGGTTGTCGTTTTCCGCAAGAGGGCGGCTTTTCGAGTGACCGAGTGCCAGAAAAGAAGAAATGTATATCACCTTGGCGACACCGGCATCCCGGGCGGCCCGGAGAAGGTTAACAGTTCCCTCCACGTTGACCCGGTCGAATAACCGGCTGTCTCTCAACCAGGTGGCTACGAGTGCTGCCGCATGAATTACCGCATCGCAAGCTGAAACGCACCTTTTCAACGATTCAGGATCGGTCAGGTCGCCTGTGGCCGCCTCGACTCTGTCATTCTGCGGCAGGCTGCTTTCGCCTCCCGGTCGGGCCAGGAGGATCAACTCGTGGTCGGTTTCCTCGAGCAGGGCACGGGTGAGACAGCTACCGAAAAATCCAGTAGCACCGGTAAGAAAGATTTTCATAATTGTTTTCCAAAAAAAATTCGCGAGGAAATTCTCCTTGCGATTGATTTTTAATCTACAGTCTCGAACCTTAAAAATCAACCTGTGGTACTGAACCGGCGTGGCTGAGGCACATCTTCTATCAGAGCAGGTTGAAATGCACGGAGATATCAGGGCGTTTTTCGAGAGTGAAATATCCCGAGAGACCACCCTGAATGAGATAAGCGGTGGAGAGAGCCTCGCATTCGGCAGCATCCGGTCCGACAACCACCACCCGGCGTATCTCCTGCACCGGCTCGAGCGTGATCGGGTTCATGATATGGCGCACGGTGATCCCTTGCGGACTGGTGACTGTATTGCGGTAGTTGGCGGAAACAGAGACCGCGCAGTCTTTCAGGATCATCTGGGACCCTGTCGGTTCTTGATTGTTAATTATCTCAAGTTCGCTGGACCAGCCCTCCTCGTCCGGGGGAGCGCCGCGAGCCAGCGCGGTGCTCGTGCCTGCAGAGATTACGAAATCTTCCAGGCCCTCTCTTGTCAGTATTTCAGACCGTCTCTGGACACACCAGCCCTTGGCGAAGCCTCCCAGGTCGAGCAGCATTCCCTCCCGGGCAAGCCTGGCAGTGGAGCGCACCGGGTCGAGTTCGAGCTTGTCGCTGCCGATCAGAGAGCGGATTTCATCCAGGGTGGGAATCTCAGCTTTCGGCAGGGCGGAGTCGGAGTAAAAGCCGTGGGCGCGCATAAGCAGGCCTGCGGTGATATCGAACAGCCCGCCGGTCAGCTCCCAGTAGCCGCGCGCGGCTTTCAGAAGCGCAAAAGTATCGCTGTCAAGCTCCACCGGCTCACCTCCGGCTGCGCGGTTGATCCGGTTGATCGGGCTGTCCGCCACATAGATACTCAGGCGCCGGTCGTCCTCCACGATCGAGTCGAAAAAACGGTCGGCCAGCTCTCTCATCCATTCGCCTCTGCCGGGCACATGGAAGGCATAAAGCTTGAAAAGCGTGCCCATGGCCCGCTGCTGGCCCTCGTAGTACTCGTAGTTTTCAGCAGCCATTTTGCTGAAAGCCTGAATTAATGGAATTATAATGTGCCTGAGATTAAGCGACTCCGGGATAAATATACCCGTTAACCCAGGGGTGTCAACTTGGAGGGCCTGAGAAAAGCGAAAAAATTACCATAATGGCAGAGTCATGCATTGCCTCTCACAATTTTTATTCGCGTTGACAATTGCTATGGATAGAAAATTAACTGCGTTACTAAGCTGGCGCGAGAAATAATGGGCTGTTAAAATAGATTATCTGAAAAAAATATGGAGCCTATTCATTAAATTTTCACTATTGAAAGGAGTACCCCAGATGGCAGGCAAAAAATCAAGCTCTGAACGTGGTAGTTCCCATCCAGACCGGCGCACGTTCATGCGTTCACTTGGCGCAGCTTCCCTGGGTCTTGTAGCCTCGGGTCTGCCCGCTGTGGCCTCGATGACAGAATCAGCCAATAAGACTCCGGCTGCCAGGCTGGATTCCGAAGCTCCCCTACGGATCGGGATGATTGGGAGAACCGGGCACCTATACCTGGTGCTCGGAGAACTTGATAAAGTCCCCGGAGCCCGGATTGCCGCTTACGCTTTCGAGGACGGCGACTGGGAATACAACTCTGACGGCACCAGGCGCGGCGGCTCCTATGACCTGGACTCACAGCGTAAGTGGGTCGAAAGCCAGAGTTGGTCCAGCTCAGGGCCGAAACTCTACGAGACCTATCAGGAGATGCTCGATAAAGAGAAGCTGGACCTGGCTGTGGTTTGCCTGCCCTATGTGAGGAATGCCTACGCAGCGGCTGCATCAGCAGAGAACGGGCTGCATATCCTCTGCGAGAAACCGGTGGCAGTCAATTTTGCTGATCTGGAGATGCTCGAATCAGCGGTTAAGAAAAACAATGTGCGACTGAGTGCGATGTTCGCCATGCGTTTCGGGACTTCATTCTATACGATCAAGCAGGCGGTGAGCCGGGGCCTGGTGGGAAAACCCTGCATGGGCCGGGCGCAGAAATCCTACAAGTTCGGCCAGGAGCGTCCCTGGTTTTACAAACACCGGGAGATCTACGGCAGTTCAATCCTCTGGATCGGGATTCACGCTATCGACTACATCCGCTGGATTATGGGACTGGAGGTGCGCAAGGTGAGCGCATTTCACGGCAACCTCGCCCACCAGGATTACCCTGGCTGCCAGGACCATGGCGTAGTGAGCATGGAATTGGAAGGTGGAGCATCAGCAGCGGTGACCCTTGATTACCTCCGTCCGGATCCGGCTCCCAGCCATGGGGATGACCGCCTGAGAGTGATCGGCTCGGTAGGCGTGGTGGAAAGGAAGGATATCGATGGAAAGGTGGAGCTGATCACCCGCGACCAGAGCCCCAGGCTCCTCGAGCTCGAAAGACCGAAATCGCTGTTTGAGGATTTCGTCGGTGAACTGCGGGGTGAGAACAGGCACCTGATCGGCCCGGAGGAGGCTGTGCGGGTGACCCGGATCTGTATCGCGGCGACCCGGGCTGCGGATGAAGGCAGGGTGGTGGAGCTCTGAGAAAAAGACAGGTTGACCCGGATGATTTGCACGGTGCTCGGAAAACGGCTGAAAGCTCGATCTTCTCGTAACATTAACCTTTTGACATCAGTTATCAGATAAAATAATTTTGATTTGTAAGCCTGAATAATAAGCGATTCTAGATCGCCTGGAAATAATTCGAGCTGATTGAGGGCAGCTCGATCTAATCAGCATTCCAAACCTTGCTTTTACTTCCATAATTGCCTTAAAAATAATTACTTCTGCCGCAGTTGCTGAACTTTTTAGATAGAATCAAATGACATTCAACCAGCAAACCCGGGAGTAAAGCTATGGATCCATCCAGGCTGATCCCCTCCGCGGAAGCAATACCAGCGCCCTGGTGGCTGCTGGAATTTTTAACTGTGCTCACCCTGGCACTTCACCTTTTATTGATCAACGTGGCCCTGGGCGGAAGCCTGATTTCGCTTTTCAGCAGGCTTAAAAGAGGAATCCAGGCCCCGCAAGAAAGCATTTCCAGCCTTCTCTCCGGAAAAATTCCTACCTCGTTCGCTGTGGGAATTACACTGGGAGTCGCTCCCCTGCTTTTCGTCCAGGTTCTCTACGGCCATTTCTTTTACACGAGTTCCGTGCTGATGGCTGTATTCTGGATCATGGTGGTTCCGCTGCTGATAATCGGCTACTACGGGGCTTATATCAACGCACGCAAACATGAAAAATCACCGGGACTGGCTACTGCCGCCCTGGCCATAACCAGCCTGGTTCTCCTCTACATTGCCTTCGCCTTTCAGAATAACATCTCGCTCGGACTTCATCCCGAGAAATGGGGGGCTTATTTCGAAAACCGCGCAGGTACCATACTCAGCCTCGATGACCCCGTGCTCTGGCCGCGCTACTTTCATTTTATCACTGCATCCGTGGCGGTTGCGGGCATTTTCAGCGCACTTGCCTGGGGCATGAGGCAGAGAAGGGGAGCGGAAGGCGCAGGGGAAAAAATCAGACTCGGCCTGCACATTTTCGCCGTGGCCACGATGATCCAGATCGTGATCGGCTTCTGGCTTCTGCTGGCCCTGCCCAAAGAGGTAATGATGAAATTCATGGGCCAGAACATGTTCTATACCGTGCTTCTTTTTCTCGGTATCGTGCTTGCCCTGGCCGCGATAATGAGTGCTGTTCTGGGCAGGCTGGCCCCCACGCTGGCGGCGCTTCTGGCCACTGTTGTGGTGATGGTCCTGATTCGCACCCTTTTACGCCATGCTTACCTGGAACCCTATTTCAAAGTAGAGGCTCTCCAGCTGAGGCCACAATATGATGTCCTGGGACTCTTCCTG
>JAUVUV010000287.1 GCA_030604975.1 Candidatus Glassiibacteriota bacterium
CTGGATGCGGTGGTGCACTTTACCCATTATCACCACGGTAAAAAGCGCCGCGAGATAATACGCAGCGAGTTCAAGCAGATCGGGGGTTTGCAGCGTGCGGGGAAAACCATCTACCGAGACTATTTCGAAGATCGGGAAATCACCGTGCTGGTGGGCAAGGAGGAGGTCAATCCGGAGCTGGCCGAGGGTACGTTCAAAATCTTGCTGCCTGATGGAACTTGAATTGGATTTTCTTGATATTATTTTTATCCTAACTATATTACTCAATCTATTTACCGTTAAGGAATCTTCCCTGAAAGAATCAGGGGGCGGGTATAGATGAGTGTAGGCCTGGTGAGATCAATAGCAGAAAAGGTACTCCTCATACTCGTTCTCCTGTTTGCCGGGTGCAGCCATTACAGCACCAGCGGAAGGCTGCCGGCCCACATAAAGACTGTATATATACCCACATTCGAGAATGACACGGCCGAGTTTTATCTTCCTCAGCTGATCACCGATGAGGTGACCGAGCGTTTCCTGAGTGAGGCTAACCTTCGCCTGGGAGATGCCGAGGAGGCTGATGCGGAGTTGAGCGGCAGGGTGCGGCGCTATTTCGAGGAAGCTGAAACGTATGGCCGCGAGGGCGGGCTCGATGTCTCGGGCAGGCGGGTAACGATTGTGCTGGAGGTGGAGTTCGCCGACCGGGTGGAAAGCGAAACCCTCTGGCAGAACCGCAATTTTTCCCGCTGGGTGGTTTACGAGCCGGAGAAGGAAAGCGAGCAGGAGGCGGCCGGGCGCGTGGTCAAGCTCCTGGCCGATGATCTGATCACCGGCATTCTTCAGCAGTGGTAGCACAAACCTTTCGAGACTCGCCAAATCACGGCAGGTATGGGTTGTGAAGAGGAGGCTCGCGGAATGCTTAAAACCAGTGTTCTGGTACTGAACAGCAGTTTTCAGCCGCTGCATGTGTGCCAGGCCAGGCGCGCGCTTGTGCTGGTGTTATGCGGCAAGGCGGAAGTTGTAGAATACTATGAGCGGAAATTCGTGCGAACCGTGAGCCGCAGGTTTCCGGTCCCCAGCGTTGTGCGCCTGCGGATATACATCCAGCCGAACCGCCGGTCGGTGGCTCTCAACCGGCGCAATATCATGCGCAGGGACAGTTTCCGCTGCCAGTACTGCGGCGCGCGCTCAGACTATCTCACCACGGATCATGTGATTCCGCGTTCCATGGGAGGGAGTGAGAGCTGGGAGAACCTGGTCACCGCCTGCACCAGATGCAACAACCGCAAGAGCAACCGCACGCCCAGACAGGCAAGCATGCGGCTGCTTTCAAGGCCCAAGCGTCCGGCTTTCTATACTTTTATCCGCTTCTACTACCCCAGTTCCCACGACAAGTGGCGACCGTATCTCTTTTTAGACTAACTAATAATAACGCGATCCTGAAGGCCCGGCCATTAATGGGCCGGGCCATCAGGATTCTACTTATCGATCACGGTCTCGTCCAGCGGTATCCCCAGGCGTTTAAATCTCTGGGCGCGGCTTGACTGATCCTCGTCGTTGATCTCCCGCGCCAGTTTTCCGACCTCCAGGGCGAGTTCCCTCGGCACGACAATCACCCCGTCGCCGTCTGCCACCACCACATCCCCCGGGTAAACCAGCACCCCGGCGCAGTTGATCGGGAAGTTGTAGGATTCGGCGATCAGGCGCCCCGGGCGCACCCCGCGGCCGCTGAGAGCGTTATTTGAATAAACCGGGATCGCCTTTGTCTTGACAATTTCATCGGTGTCTCTGGCAAAAGCGTTGGTGACCACCCCGACCACTCCCTTTTCAGCATAGCCCAGGCTGTTGTTGGAGCCGATAAAACCGACTTCGAATACACCGTTGGCATCGATCACTACCACATCCCCGGGCCGGGCCACTTTCGTCCAGGCATCCGGTGCGCGGCCGTACTGCTTGTCCTTGAATTTCAGGAAACCGGCCAGATCGCCGGAGTTCTGGCCGGAACGGACATCCGAGGGCACGTGCCGCACGGTGATCGCGAAACCGACAAAGCGGTGGGTGAAATTTTCCACATCGCGCCAGAGCGAGCGGATGGTGTTGTGCATCAGGCCGATATCCTGAAGTCCCACGAGGTCCATGCCGTCACAGACATCGGTCACCCGAAGGTCTTTATAGAGTTCGAGGATCTCCTGTCGGGCCTTTTCGCTGTCGTCGAAGCTCTTGTTCTGAAGGATCCTCACCCCCTGGGGCGTGGTAGGTTTCTGGGCCTGAGTAATTCCCGGTGCGCAGAAACAGACAAGGCAGAACAAAAAGAATAGCCGGTAGAACATATCCACCTCCTGGGAACAGTTAGAACGAAAGGATAAGGGAGGAAAATGGTCTTTCGGTTGAGGATGAATTATCATAAACAGGAAAAAAAGGCTTTTAAAGCGGCCGTATTGGCCGCAGAGGTAAAATTGTTATTTCCCATTAGACAGTAAATTGGGAGCAAGTTAAGGATTTTTTTCGGAAAAGGCAAACTTTGCAGTATGTGGCAATGTATGCTACATTCAAATTTCGGTTCCTGAAATGAAAATTCGCCCATGGAGCCTGGCTGCTTTGGAAAGATTTTCAAAAGAAGGCGGCACGGAAATTCTCCGTTTCCAGCCCTGGGAGAGTGTCCCGGGCCTGTGCCAGGGTGTGACAGTGCGGCCGAGCAGAGAGGAGCCTGAGCTGACTTACAGGCGCCTTTCAGCCGGGATGCAAGGAGAAGGATTTGGGGTAATCCGGAGACTGAAACAGGTCCACGGCGCACGGGTAATGATAGCCGGCAAGGACACCCCGGGATCAATTCCTACAGGTGACGGCCTGGTTAGCAGCGAGATTGGCGTGCTGGGCCTGGTCACGATAGCCGACTGCGTGCCTGTGTTTATATTCGATCCGGTATCAGCATGTTGGGGCCTTCTCCATGCAGGCCGGCGCGGAGTGGCCGCTGCTGTTATAAAAGAAGGCTTGCGGGTGATTAAAGAGACACTGAAAGTAGATCTAAAGAGAGTGGAAATCTACCTGGGTCCCTCGATTTGCCCTTGCTGTTACGAGGTCGGGCCGGAGGTGGCTCGATTGCTGGCAAAGGTGAGCCAAGGCGGGGTGGTAACACGCAATGGAGGCAGGCGTTACGCAGATCTCAGGCACCTGCTCGCATTTCAGGCGACCTCCTGCGGAGTGCCGCATGAGAATATCTTTACCAGCGCTTACTGCACCAGCTGCCACAATGAGCTTTTTTACTCATTCCGCGCTGAGAGCCAGCACGCTCTTGGCCGCATGTGGGCATTCATGGGCCGGAGGGAATGAGAATTCTCTCCAGAAAAGATTTCAATGGCTTTTTGTCAAACTCGATGTTCGGAACGGATCCCCTCCGAAGATTTATAGCCGCCTGCAAAATAATAACTTACAGTTGCCGTCAGTCCTGCTGGAATTCCTTCGGGCTGTTTCAGAATAAACTAAAGCAAAAAAAATGAATCCAAAAACACAAGTGAGTAGGTCTTATACTATAGAGAAAGCGAAATATTAGTAATTCGGCAAGAGCAAATCAACAACTCAACAGGAGGCAAAAATGAAAGGCGCTATCTGTAAGAGGATCAAAACCTCAATTCCCTATGTGAAGGTCGTCTTCGTGATAATCATCTATTTCGCTTTTCTCGAAACGTGTCTCACAATGGGAGTGTATGCATGAGAGGATTCGAGGAAACTCAAATCCAGTATTAACCGGTGGTGTGAGAATGACAACCCGCCGGCTATTTTTTTCCCCTTCCGTGCCCGCCAGTAAGAAATTCCCTGGAAAAAGATAAATAGCCGATGGCTAAAACGCTCTACCGGTTTTTCATCGAGGATACTATAAAAACCGTGTATAAGGAGTGGATTTGGGGGGATTAGCCTGGGGTTGTCATGGTTAGCTTACCGTGTTTCACTCCCCGGGTTGCCATCAGCCTGTCGGCCACTTTCTTGATCTCGGTGTTCGGCCCCCTGAGGATTATCACCTCCAGGCAGTTGTCATGGTCGATATGCACGTGCAGGGTTGAGATAATCAGCTCGTGGTAGTCATGCTGTAACTGGTTCAGGGTTTCGTGAAGCTCCCGCTGGTGGTGGTCGTAAACCAGGCTCAATGAGGCCACGGCCCCTGTGCCGTTCAGGCTCAGCTGCTCGCTCA
>JAUVUV010000099.1 GCA_030604975.1 Candidatus Glassiibacteriota bacterium
AGAAACCTTACATTCTCATGTCCGTAAACAACTGCGCCATCGTCAGGCTCGACTATCTCCAGAGCGCAGAAACCGCTGCCTGAGACAACAAGAAGCAGGATAAATGGAAGCAACCAGGAATTATGGAAGTTAATTTTCCTCATGATATGCGAAACAGCCATTACTTTTCGAATCAGCTAATTTTCTTAAGAACTTCATTTGTGAGACTGAAATAATCCTGGGCTCCGGTGCTGTTGATCGCGTATTCGAAAACAGTTTTTCCGTAGCTTGGAGCCTCGCGCAGCCGGGTATTTACTCTGATCACGGTATCGAATACCTTATTTGGGAAATGTTTCAGCAGGACTTTGTATATTTCATGGGAGAGGCTTGTGCGCGTATCGAAGTGGGTGGAGAGGATGCCCATCAATTCCAGATTGGCTTTCGTATAACGCTTGATCTCCCGCATCAGTTCGATTGTATGCCTGGCCCCGTTCATCGCCAGGTAATCCATGCTCACCGGGATTATCACCTTATCCGCCAGGGCCAGGGCGTTGATATTGATCAGATTGCGGCTGGGGGCGCAGTCGCAGATCAGGAAATCAACGTTGCGCAGATCACTCAATGTATTGCGCATGATAAATTCGCGTCCATTGCGCCCGGCAATGGAGAGTTCTGTTTCGTTCAAGGCACGTCCGCCCGAGGTGATCAAGAACAGGTTCTCCCTGACCTGGGTCACGGTTGTCTTGCCGGTCCGCAGAAGGTCGGAGAGGCTTTTTTCCGCATTAATCGAAAAAACAAGCCCCAGATCGCCGTGAGGATCGCAGTCGATCAACATAACCCGCTTGCCGCTAAGGGCAAGGCCATGGCCGAGATTCGCCGCAGTGGTCGTTTTTCCGGTTCCACCCTTGGAAGTGATAATAGCAATTTTAACCATGGAATATCGAAAATCTTGATCTGGTGGGTTGAGTAAAACAAGCTGGTCAATAAAATCAGCGTGTCAATCGCAGACTATTTGCGCTTCCCCTCTTTGATAATCTTAATCGCCTCGTTAATTTTCAAGCTCGCTTTGGTTAAATCCATGGTTCCGCTTCTCTCTATCCCCTCCACCTCATCCAGAATCAGCGGGAGTTTTTTCCCCAACTGCTTTTTACGGAACTTTTCATATCGTGCCCGGTTCAGACTCTTTTCTTTCTTATCTGAAGCTACACGCCCGACAACGGTCAGCGAGCGGGAAAAGAAAATCTCCTCATCTCCTGCAGCCGGCACGGAAAAGCGCCGCCGGCTCGCCGACTGCGGCGAGGACAGTTCTTTCGCCCGGCGATACATCAGGCTCGCCTTTTCAGGCAAGGCTTTCTTGTCGTAAAGGATACCAAGATTATAATAAACCTTAGGATTATCCTGGTGGCGTTTAAGGATTGCCTCGAAACAGGAAACAGCCTGGTCTATCTCATCAAGCTTGTTGTAAGCCTCCCCAAGCATGAAAAGGACTTCCGGATTGTCTTTTTCCTGTTCATTGCCTTTTTTAAAGATTCCTATCGCCTCGCTGTAAAGGCCCTTGCGATAGAGAACCTGCCCCAGTCCAAGGTAACCTTTGACATTCTTGGGATTGACTGCAACAGTTTTCCTGTAGCATTGTTCCGCATAGTCATAGCGACTTATTGCCAGATAAGCCGAACCGCAGTATAAAAGAACCTCTTCGTTATCCGGCTGGGCGTCTAAAACCTGCCGGAAGTGTTCTGTGGCGCTATCGAATTTGCCTTGGTGAAACAAAGCCAATCCAAGATACTTAAGGCTTTCTGCATGACGGCGGTTAAGCTGGAGCGCCTTTTCAAAATGCGCCGCGGCCTCACCATACCTTCCCCCGGCAAAAAGCTCCATTCCGGCCTCAAACAGTCCCTCCAGGGGGCTTTTCGAAACCTCTTTCCGGTCTCGAGAATCAGAGTCAAAATCGAGAGAGCTTTGTTCCTGGCTTGCCATTTTTTACAATTAGCTTTATTGTAAGCAGTTAGCCTGATTATATGAGAAATTTACACTTAAGGCCAATCTATGTCAATGATATAGCATTTCTATTGAATTTCAAATCTTTTTCTTTTATCTTTATTGCTTTAAGGTTTACTTTTTCTGCCGTAACCGATTACCGTTGGTTGAAACCCGCCAGCGGTTTTTCATACGGCGGAACTTTATTAATTAACAGGGGCAAGAAAAGCTGTCAGCTTGTTCTGACAATTTGATCGTCTCGATTCTCAGCAGAGGCAAAACCGGAATGGAGTTTTATCCGCGCCATGAGCTTTGCTTAGAATTGTTTTGTTTTCATGCCATGTGTCAGAGGAGTTTAAATTGAAAAAAAGTCTGCACCCTGAATATGTTAAATGCGAGGTTACCTGCGCCTGTGGTAACAGTTTCGTAACTCGATCGACCGTGCCCAGGATGCGCCTGGATATCTGCTCGGCATGCCATCCGTTCTACACCGGGAAGCAGAAGCTTGTCGATACTGCCGGACGGGTGGAACAGTTCATGCGCAAGTACGAGAAAAGCCAGAAGCTGCAGGAGAAAGCACTTAAAAAAGCGACCAAGAAAAAACCCTCTGCGGCCGCGTCAACCTCCGCAGTGAAGGCTGAAAATAAGGCCGGCTCCGGCGAAAAAAGCACCTAAGATTGATTTTGGAGATTGTTTCTAACGTAAATTATGCTTTAGGAATTCACCGAGAGGGCTCACTGCAGGAATTAATGATTTATTCACCAGCAGTCTTTCGGTTTTGCCGATTGAACAGGCCTCGAAACTGGAGCAGCCGGCATGTTATCCACCTCAAAAAAACTTAAAATGGGCGGCCAGGCAGTAATCGAGGGCGTAATGATGCGCTCGGAGGATAATTGGGCAGTAGCCGTGCGTACGCCCAAGGGCGAAATCGTGGTGAAAAGGGAGTCCTGGCGCTCGATAGGCAAAAGGTTCAGGATTCTTGATTTGCCAGTTCTGAGGGGCGCGATCATCCTCGTGGAAACTCTGATACTCGGAGTCAAGGCCCTGAGTTTCTCGGCAGAGGCGGCCGCTGAAAAGCAGGCCTGCAAGGAAAACGGTTCAGGCGAGAAGGAAAACCCGGCTGACTCCGAGAAAAAAGGTTTCTGGTGGACTCTGTCCCTGGTGAGCACTGTGTTTTTTTCACTGTTGCTCGGCTTGGCGCTCTTTTTCTACCTGCCGCTCTTAGCGACCGAGATGCTGGGTATATCAAGCCCCTTCTGGTTCAACGTGGTGGATGGCAGCTTGAGGATAGCCGTTTTCCTCGTCTACCTGTTTTTTATCTCGATGTGGAAAGAAATCAGGCGGGTTTTCGAATACCACGGCGCCGAACATCTAACTATTGCCGCTTTTGAAGCCCGGAAAGAGCTTAACTGGGAAAACATCAAGCACCACAGCAGGTTTCATCCGCGTTGTGGGACGAGTTTCGTTTTCGTGCTATTGATCTTGAGCATATTTGTCTTTATGTTTTTCGGCAAACCCGCCGACTGGGGCGAGAGGTTTTTGCGAATGCTCATAATACCAATTATCGGCGGAATAAGCTATGAATTTATTAAACTGAGCGGCCGCTTTCCGGATAACATTATCACCCGGATAGTGGTGGCACCCGGGCTCTGGCTTCAGAAAATCACCACCAGGCCTCCGGATGAAAGGCAGGTCGAGGTGGCCGTGGCGGCTCTTAAATCGACCATTAATACTGACAGTTTTCCGTTGGAGGAATCCCTGGCGGCCACAGCGCACGACGGGTAGGCGCTCCCCTCCCTTGCTCGGCGGAAGTGCCCGTTTTCTTCCTCGCCTTAACCTTTATAACAGACAGAACAAGATGGACGACAAGATCAGCCAAATTTTGGCCCGCTTTGAAAATCTGGAAAGCCTGATGTCCGATCAGGAGGTGATCGCCGACTCCAAACGCCTCCAGGAACTGGCCAAGGAACATGGGCGGCTTGCTCCCGTTGTCGAGACCTGGCGCAAGTTGAGCAAAATCAGAAACGAGTTGGCCGAAAACCGGCAGGTTATTGAAACCGAGCCGGACCCTGAACTGGTTGAACTGGCCAGGGAGGAGATGAAACAACTGAAAGAACAGGAACAGGACCTGGCCCGCCAGTTGAACGAACTGCTTATCCCGCCGGACCCAATGGACAGCAAGAACATTATCATGGAAATCAGGGCCGGTACAGGGGGCAAGGAAGCAGCCCTGTTCGCGGCGGATCTTTTCCGGATGTACTGTCACTACCTGGAGTCGATGGGTTGGCGGCACGAATTGATTTCGCTGAATAATGCCGAGCATGGGGGAATAAAAGAGGTGATATTCAAGGTGACCGGCGAGGGCGCATATGGAAAGCTCAAGTTCGAAAGCGGGGTTCATCGGGTACAACGGGTCCCATTAACCGAGGCAAGCGGGCGGATTCATACCTCGGCGGCCACTGTAGCGGTACTGCCGGAAGCCGAGGAGATAGACGTGGAGATAAAGCCCGAGGATTTGAAAATAGATGTCTTTCGCTCCAGCGGTCCAGGCGGGCAGAGTGTCAACACCACTGACTCAGCGGTGCGGATCACCCATCTGCCGACCCAGCTTATGGTTAGCTGCCAGGATGAAAAAAGCCAGCACAAGAACAAGAGCAAGGCCTTGAGCGTTCTGCGCAGCCGCCTTTTCGGGATGAAAATCGAGGAAGCCAATCAGAAGAGAGCCGCCGACCGGAGGCTCCAGGTGGGTTCAGGCGACCGCAGTGCCAAAATCCGCACTTACAACTTTCCCCAATCCCGGGTTACAGACCACCGGATTAGGCTGACATTGCATAAGCTGGAGCATATCTTAAACGGAGATCTGGAAGAACTTATCATGGCTCTGGCCCAAGCTGAACGGGAAGATTCCCTCAAAAGCAGCTCCTCAGGTGTGGCTCAGTAAAACTCGAGCTTGCGGCGGACGTCGTCCTGGAAGCGTTTGATAAAATCATCTGCATTTAGATTCTGCAATCTCTGTAGAGTTTTTTCCCACTTGACCTTGACTGGGTTCACATCCTCATCGCGGCGGGCCACCAGATCGCCAATCATTTGTCTCAGCTCGCTTTGACCGGAGAACATCTGCCTTGTCCGGACAATCCTTTTTTTCATGGCTTCGATAAAAATCCCTCCGATCTCAAGGAGACCTTCTCTGCCCAACCCCTTGACTTTTACCTTGAAGAGCATGTCTATCACGTAATCGGCATAGTACGGGATAAACTTTTCCAGCGGGCTTATCACATCAGCGAAAGTCCCGGTGAAATCAGCCAGGACAAGTCCGGTGGGCTCGAACCAGTCATCCCCGAACTGGAGCATTTCATCTCCGTCTCCGAAATAGACAGCGCCGGTGTCCGGATCAACACGGCCGATTATCAGGTTGAGCCCGGCCTCGTAACCCAGGAGGTCGGCCTGCGCCCGGACAAAACCCTCGTGCTCGTAATAGTAGTCGGAGACTTTATCTGTGGCTAGTCCATCAATGTATGGCCTGTCGAAAAAGGTAACAGGCACAGTGCCGATACCGGGAAGATTCTCTTTTCGGCTCAGATAGCCGACAACCGGGGTATTGACTCCCAGCAGCGAAAGAATTTCGCGCCGGTCAAAAGTGTATTCCAGGTAACCCTCAGCAAGCTGTTTCGCTCTCTTCAGGGAATGGCCTCGGTTGAGGAAGTAAAGAATATTACGCATAACTTTACGCAAGATGCGGATCTGTTCGGTTTCACTTTCCTTCTGCTTGAGTACGGCAATGAAAACCTCGCGGTAGCTCCCGGCGGCTCGCTTGGTACTCTGGCTTCTCATCAGCCGGCCCAGATTGATGTATTCCAGCGGGCCGTATAATCTGAAAAAATCCTTGAGCAACTGTGAGACCGGTTTTTCGACATACGGATCCATTTCCACCCGGCCGTTCCTGATCCGGCACCCTGGCAGCCAGCGGATATTCATATTGAACTCACCGCTTATACCAAGCATGGATTCCTCAGTGGGCGGGATTTCGTTCAGCTCGGAATAAACGCAATTACGCCAGACCGGGTTGTTGGGCTCATCGCACTGGAACTCGGGAGGGATTGCGGCTTTAAAATTTTCGAGTGCTGCCAGAAAAAGTTTGTTCGCCTTTGTTTTCTGTGCTTTGCCCCAGCCTTTAGGGCTATTGAGGTATTTGGCGAGTTTTTCGCTAAGAGAAAAATCGAATGTCCTGCGGTCGACCTTGAAAAAATCCAGCTCGCGGACAAACTGTTTGTTTCTTCTTTTATGAAGATTAACCACTTCGTTGATACGGTCCTTGAACTCCTGGAAATCAGAGATCGATTCAGCGATATCCGCAAAATTCGCGAAAGAAATCAGGCGCCCCCCGGACTCGACTTTATAGTAATAGCAGTTTTTCGTCCTTACTGAGACTTTGGAAAGATTGATCTGCTTGATAATCTCTTCCACGGCAAAATAGCGTGGAGTCATTTTCCAGCTTTCACCGCGGAGCTTGAAAGCCTCCCTGACCTTGGGGTCTCTTCTGCCCGTAAAACGGATCATCTCCGTCGGGACAACCTCTTCGAGAAGTTCGGCGGTGCAGAAACATTTTTCCATGTTGTCCGGAATGGAACGGATCAACACATGGTCGCCCCGCATAATCAAAGCAACCTGATCCTCGCAGACTGCCTGCTGTTCTTTTTCATCGAGGTCCCTGCCTCGCTTGTTGCCCAACTCCGCGATAAAATTCATCGCCAGAGAAACATGCAACCCGGTGCCGACAATCATGCTGGAATAGCTGGGAAAGACATCGGCCATGTGATATTTCAGGTGTCCTTCACCATCCCGTTCTAATGGATGCGGCCCGTAGAGAGTGAGTTTGCCGTATTTCTTCACTTGCATCGTGTGGATTCACCTCGCTCGAATCTTGTTACCCGACGTCACTATCCCATTTATCGAATTCTTTATTGGCAATCGGATCAATTGAGGGGAACAATTCAAGCAGTATCATGATCTCTGGAAAATGTAGTGGGAGATGTTCTGACGCTGCTCATCCGTGGTAGCCCGGGCAAGCGCTTTCTGGAAATACTCCATCGCTCCAGCATAATCTCCGCCTTCTTCCTGGATAATTCCCAGGTTGGCAAGATTATCCGCTGCATAATAATCCAATCCAAGTTTTTCAGCCAGTTCGAGAGACTTTTCGAAAAATCGTACCGCTTTTTCCGGCTTTTCTCTGATCCGGTCGATTTCCCCGGCGCGGGTGAGCGCGTTGCACAGCATTTCGTAATCTTTCAATGTTTGCGAAATCTTGCTGCACCCGGCATAATGCTGGTAAGCTTCATCCAGCGCACCGAGCAGGTATTCTATCTCGGCCAGCCTGAACATGTTGCGCAGGCGAATGCGCGATTTTTCCTCCGCACTCTTTTTACTGTTTTCCAACTGGGCGAGCAGCCTGCTGTAACAGTCGATCGCCGCGTTGTTGCTGAAACGGGTTGCGCACTGGTCACCGGCTGATTCGAGGTAGCTGATCGCCTTGTCCGCCTTCCCGCCCTTTTC
>JAUVUV010000130.1 GCA_030604975.1 Candidatus Glassiibacteriota bacterium
GAAAAAAGAAGGAATAGTTTTTTACATAATAGAGAAACTTATTTTTTTCTGTTCCATCAAAAAGCCCCCTGTGGTTTATGCCGCAGAGGGCTTTGAATATTAATTTCTATGTGAACTTCTACCAGCTGCCTTTCACGGTCTTTCCTGTCTCGGCGCTTTCGTACGCGGCTAACACGATCTCCACGCAGGCCAGTCCGTCCTCGCCGCGGATACCGAACATAGGGTCCTCGTCCTTGAGCACGCAGTCAATAAAATAGCGCAACTGATCGACATAACCCAGGTTGGCGAACTCATCCACTGCGGGCCAGGTCCAGTGCCTGGTGGTGTCGGTTTTCTCGATTGCATACTCGAAACCGGGACGGCTGTAAGCCTGGATCGGGCTGGAGAAAGTGAGGTCGATATTCAGCCGGCCTTCCTCGCCGTAGATTTCCACCCTGTCGTCCATCCCGCCCACTGTGATATAGTTGCCCTCGCAGAAAGCGTATCGGCCGGACTCGAACTTTAGCATGCAGGCGCCCCAGTCCTCGCCGGTGTAATTCTTGTGGTAGTAGTTTTTCTCCCCTCCGCCAGAAACCCAGCCGTTGACCTCGACCGCTTTTTCGCCGAACAGGTAGCGCACGAAGCCGATGGGGTGCACTGCCAGGTGCATCAGAGACCCCCCGCCGCAGTACTTTTTTTGCTGGGCGAACGGGCTGTGGCTCCCGTTGTGGACCTCCTTGGCCTTGACCCAAAGCATTTTGCCGATAGCGCCCTCGTTGATCAGTTCGATCGCCCGGAGAAGCGCAGGAGCAAAGATCCAGTCCTCGCCATACATCAGTTTCACACCCTGTTTCTTGACGAAATCGACCATCTCCCGGGCATCCTCGACCGTGGTGGCCAGGGGCTTTTCGCAGATAATGTGTTTCCTGTTGGCAGCTGCTTCCATCACCACGTCATGGTGAAGGAAATTCGGCACGCAGACATCGATCAAATCGACATCGTCCCGCTTGCAGAGCTCCTTGAAATCGGTCATGGTATCCTTGACACCCCACTTCTTCGAGTATTCCTCAAGATTATCTATTGCAGCCACAGCCACTATTTCAGCTTGCGGATTACGTGCGTACGAATCTGCGTGGAAATCAGCGGCGAACTTGCTCCCCACCATGCCAATGCGAACCTTTTCCATGTAAAAATCTCCTTTCTCTCAGACTGCACAGATAATAGACAGGTATTTTCGAGTGGAAAAATGTCAAAATAATATTTTTAAAAATCAAGATGAGTATATTGACATATTTTTTAACGTATAAAGTTCAGCCGAAACAGCAGGCGAATAAAGGGGTTAACAATATAACGAATGCTTTCAAATAAAGCTATAGTCGAATATTACATAATCTTATCTGACCCCGTCCGCCTTTCCGATTAAAGACCGAGAAGCTTGCGTGCTGCTTCAATCACTTTTTGCGTGGTAAAACCGAAATGTTCGGCCAATTCTTTCAAGGGTCCGGATTCACCGAAAGTGTGCAAGCCGAGAATCAGGCCTTCATCTCCGGCATACCTTTCCCAGCCGAGTGCCTGGCCGGCCTCGACTACGACACGCTTTTTGATCTCCGGTGGCAGAACGCTCTTTTTATAATCCTCGGACTGTTCCTCGAAAAGTTCCCAGCTCGGCATGCTGACCACCCGCACCCTGCAGCCTTCTTTCTGCAGGATTTCCTGGGCTTCGAGTGCCAGGTACACCTCGCTGCCTGTGGCGATAATAATTAGCTGCGGGTCGCCGCCTTCGGCTTCGCTTATCACATAGGCGCCTTTTTTGAGGCCGCGCGCATCGGCGTATTTTTTCCGGTCGAGTATTGGGATGTTCTGCCTGGTGAGCAGCATGGCCACCGGACGGTCCTTGGTGAGGGCGGCAACCTCCCAGGCCACAGCGCTTTCTGTGGCGTCCGAGGGGCGAATTACAACCAGGTTGGGTATCACCCTGAGAGACATCGTTTGCTCGGAGGGTTGGTGCGTGGGGCCGTCCTCGCCCACAAAAATGCTGTCATGGGTAAAGACATAACTTACCGGCGCCCTGTTGAGAGCAGCGAGCCTGATCGACGGACGCATGTAGTCAGAGAAAACGAAGAAAGTTGCGCCGAAAACCTTGAGGCCACCGTAAAGGGCCATCCCGTTGAGTATGGTGCCCATGGCGTGTTCTCGAACGCCAAAGCGGAAATTCCTGCCTGCGGGGCAATCCCGGCTGTGGTCATTCTCGCCGCTGATCAAAGTTTTGGTGGAGGGAGCCAGATCCGCCGAGCCGCCGAGGAAATTGGGGAAAACTTTTGCGATTACCTGTTCGGCTTTGCCGGCACTGCTGCGGGTGGCGACCGGCTTGTCCCCGGCAACTGCTTTCAGGAGCTGCTCGGTCAGGTTCTCGGGAACATGGGGATTGTAGAACTGATCGAAAAGCGCTCCCTTTACAGGATGTTTCTGTTTGTAGTCTTTCAGCGTGGAATGCCAGTTGTCGCAAGCTTTGCCCAGTTCGGCAGCACGTGCGGCAAAGAAACCGTAAACTTCCTGCGGAACGTAGAACTCAGGTTTATCCTCCCAGCCGATAGCTTTTTTGGTCAGAGCCAGTTCTTCCTCACCCATTGGCGCTCCATGGATCTCGGCAGTTCCGGCCATGTTCGGACTACCCATACCGATAGTGGTGTTGCACTTGATAATTGACGGCCGGTCCTCAACCGCAGCTGCCGCTTTGATTGCCCTGGCCACGGCTTCACGGTCATGCCCGTTGACCTCCTGTGTATGCCAGCGGTAGGCCTCGAAACGCTTGAGCACGTCCTCTGTATCAAAGGCAAGTGCGGTGTCTCCCTCGATAGTGATATGGTTGCTGTCATAGAAGTAGATAATATCACCCAGACCGAGATGGCCGGCCAGCGAGGCGGCTTCCGAGGCGACACCCTCCATCAGGTCGCCGTCACTCACGATAGCGTAAATCTTGTGGTCGTAGAGTCTGAAATCGGGGGTGTTGAAAGTGGCAGCCATGAAACGTTTGGCGATTGCCATGCCCACAGCGTTGCCGAAACCCTGGCCGAGCGGACCCGTGGTGGTTTCAACCCCTGCCGGACGCCAGTATTCCGGGTGTCCAGGCGTGACACTGCCCAGCTGGCGGAAAGAGCGGATATCATCCATGCTGAGTTTGTACCCGGCAAGGTGTAGAAGGCTGTAAAGCAGCATGGAACCATGGCCGGCAGATAGAACGAAGCGGTCGCGGTTGGGCCAGTCCGGATGCCTGGGATCGTAGCGAAGGAAGCGGCTCCAGAGCACGAACGCCACATCCGCCATGCCCATCGGCATACCCGGATGGCCGGAATTGGCTTTCTGAACCGCCTCGGCGGAAAGAATCTTGATCGTGTTTACCGCCAACTGGTCGAGAGATTGATCTGACATTTTCTCCTCCGAACCTTAATTTTTTTCTAAACTCGGGAGCCGGCTCTGAAACAGGCCGGGAATAAGCAAGTATGAGAGAAGTTTTGTAATATATCTTTGGTCCGGAGGGCTTGTCAATGGATTTAACCCCCCGACCGGGTGAGAATTGCACGGGATGCGGGTTTGATGGATTTGCTCTTCCTGAAGTGGAAGGGGGGACGAAGGATGAAAATCGGGGTCTACCGCTTTATCAGGCGCGCGATGAATGTCGTGGTATCAGGCAGGAAAGGCACGGGCTTATCCGGGGGAGCAGCCAGGGTGAAATCAAGCAGCAGCGTGTCACCCACAATACGGGCTCCTCCAGTATAACTCTGCGCCGGGTCAAGTATTGTGGAGTTTTCCGCGCGCAGGGTGACAACCAGCTGTCCGTTTTCGTCTATGGTGAAACCGCCCAGGACATCGTGTCCTCCACTAGCGGTGTTCAGCGGGTTTGCGGTATCAGCAGCGGTTCCTGTGGCAATGAGCGAGAAAAGACCGGTTTTCTCACCCGTAACGCCCACCACCAGGTCCGTATCGAAAGAAGCCAGGCGGGCATTGAAACTGCCCGGAGTGAAAGCCGGAATCAGGTATTGGGTAACCGGAAACCCCGCGGCAGCCACGTTTATGCTGCTCCAGCGTCCCTCGAGCTGGGCGGCCCATTCGACCGGTTCGACACCGGGGCCGCCGGGTGCGAGAGTGTTGCTGTCATCATCACAGGCAACAGCAGCAAATAAAAGCATGATCAGGCAGAATAATGCTGAAAAACGCAAGACAACCTGTCCTTTAAACTGAGAGACTTTTGAGACTACACCTATAAATACGTCAGAAATAACCACTTTATTTAGATAAAAAAGGCTTTCCGCTTTTTGAAAATCAAGGGAACGGAAAGCCAATTCGAATCTTGCCGTTTTAACCCACGAAAATCGGCCTTCTGGAAAGGCGGCTCGGCACGTTGAGCCCCCTGTACGGTTTGCCGTCGACTTTGATACGGATCTGGTCGGCGAGGTCGGCTGCTTTCATTTCTTTCTGGTCGCCGTCCTCCCGGCTTCTCACACTGATCGTGTCCTCGGCTACCTCCTTTTCGCCGATTACCACCACGTATGGAATCCACTCTCTTTCCGCTTCCCGGATTTTCCGGCCCACTGTCAGGTCGCGGTCATCGAGATCGGCTCTGAAAGGCAGAGAGGACATGATCTTTTCGCAGTGCTGGTTGAAATTCTCCGATACAGGCACCAGCCGCACCTGGGTCGGCGCAAGCCAGAGCGGCAGCCGGGCTTTTTCGCCTTTTTTCATCCTGATCGCCTGGTTTTCGAGGATCGCGTAGATTACCCGGTCGATCGAGCCGCTGATCGAGGTGTGCAGCATCAGCGGGTACTGCTCCTGACCCGTTTCATCGATATACTTGATATCGAACCGCTCGCAGTTTTCCACATCAATCTGGATCGTGGACAGGCAGCTTGCCTTGTCGAGCGCATCGATAAAATTGAACTCGAGCTTGGCCACAAAATAGAAGAATCGCTCGTTCCAGAGCTCGGTCAGGGCGGGCTGGTTGCAGAGTGCGATCAGTTTTTCGGCAAACTCTCGATTCTGGTCGCGGAAATCCCGCACATAGCGGAAAGCCACCTCGTAATCCAGTTCGAAAGCGTCCATGCAGGTCTTGCAGAGCTCGATCTGGGAGGCGAACTCGGTCTTTGCCTGCTCCATGTCCCGGGCCAGTGTGTGCATGTCCGGCATGGTGAAAGTGCGCAGCCGTTTAAGTCCGGCCAGCTCTCCTGTCTGCTCGCGGCGAAAACTGTAATGGGTCAACTCGTAGAGGCGGCAGGGGAGATGGCGGTAACTGAGCTGCATGTCGTGTTGGATCATGTACTGGCCAAAACAGGCTGCGAATCGCAGGAAATATTCTTTATCCTCGGAGATCAGCACGTACTGGCGCGCCGGGAAGCGTTGAAGGTAGCGGCTCAGCTGGGGGTGCTGGTAGTCGTACATGATCGGTGTCTCAACGCGCATCCCGCCGTATCCGGCTGTCAGGTCGTTTACCAGCTCCTCGCAGAGCTGCTTGATAAGCTCGCCCTTGGGGTACCAGCGGAAATTGCCCGGATCTGAGGCGGGTTCATAGTCGACAAGCTCGAGCCTGCGCATCAGTTCGATATGGGGCGGCGGTTCGACCACGGTCCGATCCTTGTCGGATTCATGTTTGTAGAGCTTTTTCAAATTCCGGCGCTTGCTGAAATCGTATTTCTCCACAGGCATGTCCTCAGCCCCCGGCTCGGAGATGAACCACTCGCCTTTCAGGGTGGTTTCGGCTTTAAGGGCCTGGGTCTCGGTAGAGTCGGCCGGGGCTTCTTTTTTGCCCTTTTCCGGGGTGATTGTCTGGGCGAGCTCGCTCAACGGGTGGCCCTTGCAGCTGATCGAGAAGCCCTTGTAGTAACCGAACGGCGAGAGCTTTATTTTCAGGCCGTTTTCCTCCAGCAGCAGATCGTGGATCCGGTCCAGGACCCTGGTAGCCACGCGCGGGCTGCTCAGATCGCTCGACAAGTGCGCGTAAGGATAGATCATAATCGTGTCCGTATTAACCCGGCGCGCATGATCGGCGGCCACTTTTGCCACCTGCGAGGCCACAGACTCGACTCCCTTCCCGTCGCCCTTCTCGGAACAGCAGAAAACAATCAGAGAATCGCCGGTGGAGCCTTCTTTCAATTCCTCCTCCAGTTCATGGCCCTTGCCCACGGCACTGGTTTTATCAGTAACGCGGTAGCTGAATTCATCGGTGTGGATCATCAGTATTCGCATGGAACTCTCTCAATCGTAACGTTGTTGACCTGAAGATGTAATTTTAACCTTGCAACTGGAAAATTATTTGAAAGGAAAAACCCGAGACCGCGTACTATAGATTGAAAAATTAAGATAATTAAAGCATAACTGGAAAGCAACTTTCTAAGATATGCAAGACTCGTGCTAATTACTAAA
>JAUVUV010000411.1 GCA_030604975.1 Candidatus Glassiibacteriota bacterium
AGGCAAGATGCGGAATTAACGGTTCAAGATCAATAAAAAAGTGTAGAAATTTGATCCTTATTACGTTATATTTTTAAGGATTTCAACAAGATAGTAAATTACATCAGGCTTAATTCCATACTCTCGGAGTATCTTCGTTTACACCCTGATAGATTAACTCGTGATGCATAAAACTTCCTGTTCTTTACCCTGGTTGTCTACTGCACGCTAGAGAATATCAGGCTATAAAAAGCAGGTTTATGAAATGGACTCTGTTATTATAACGTCGATTTTCACATTAGGTTTTCTCGGATTATTATTCGGGAGTGGATTGGCCTATGCCTCCAGGAAATTCGCAGTGAAAATCGACCCCCGCCTGGCCAAAGTAGTCGATCTGCTGCCCGGAACCAACTGCGGCGGCTGCGGCTTTCCGGGTTGCACAATGTTTGCCGAGGCGGTGCTCAGGGGCGCGGCTCCGGTAACCGGCTGCGGGCCCGGCGGCAAGGAAGTGGCGGAAAAAATCGCCAGGTTTCTCGGGGTTGAACTGGACGAAATGATCCCCAAGGTGGCGGTTGTCCAGTGCCAGGGAAGCAAGGATTTAGCCTGGGACAGGTTCAGTTACAACGGTATCCAGACCTGTGTTATCGCTCATCAGACCAGCGGCGGCCACAAGGCCTGCTCTTACGGCTGCCTCGGTTTCGGAGACTGTGTGCGCTCCTGCAATTTCGATGCGCTCCATATGGGCGAAAACGGCCTGCCGGTAGTGGACGAGGAAAAATGCACTGCCTGCGGGGTATGTGTCACAGCCTGCCCTCGCGGCATCATGAAACTGATCCCGGTCACCCAGCAGGTCTATCTCGGCTGTGTCTCTCAGGACAAAGGCAAAGCGGTCAAGGATGTCTGCAAGGTGGGCTGTATCGGCTGCTCGCTCTGTGCCAAGACAAGCCCCAGCGGGGCGATCAAGATGAACGGCAACCTGCCCGAGATCGACCCCTCGGGAACCGACCTGGTGATCGGCGTGTACAAGTGTCCCACCAAGAGCCTGGTGGACAGGGTCAAGGTACGCGGGAAAGTGTCGATCGACAGCAAATGCAACGGCTGTACTGAATGCGCCAAAATCTGTCCGGCTAAGGGTGCGATCGAGGGCGAGGAGGGAAAGCGGCACAAGATTGTCTGGGAAAAGTGTATCGGCTGCGGTATCTGCATCCCGGTCTGCCCGGTGAATGCAATCCACCCGATGGGCGCGCTGGGCTATGTCGACGAGACGCAGACAACAGGCAAAGCCGCAACTAAAAATTCCTGACTGCCTGATGGGTTCACTTGAAATCTCTTACAGTAGATTATTGCTGGTTAATCGTAAACCTTTCTTCAATTCGAGTCGGCCCAGGATCTGGGTGCGGCTCTTTTTTTCGCACCCTTACCAGAGATCGGTAACTGATGAAACACCTGCTCCTTCTTACATGCTGCGCCCCGTGTTCGCCTTACGTGATCAGGAAGCTTGCGGATGAATACTGTCTTACCGTATTTTTCTACAACCCGAATATCCACCCGCAGCAGGAATACAAGCTCCGTCTCGGGGAAATCTGCAGGCTTTGTAAAAATCTCGATGTAAAGCTTATCGAGGGCAGGTATGACCCGGAGCGTTTTTTCGAGCTTGTGGGGCCGCTTGCCGATACAGGAGAGGGCGGGGAGCGCTGTTCGGTCTGTTTCAGGATGCGAATCGAGGAGGCTTTCCGGGTCGCGAAGAAAATCGGTGCGGAGGTGGTGGCGACAACCCTTACTGTGAGCCCGCACAAAAAAGCTGCCCAGGTAAATGCCGTGGGCAGGAACGTTGCCCAGGGCGAGGAAATCGCATTCCTCGAGGCGGATTTCAAAAAGAAAGACGGTTACCGGATTTCGTGCGAACTAGCCAAAGAGTACGATTTTTACCGCCAGAATTACTGCGGGTGCACCTATAGCAAAGCTGAAAGTGAACGAAGATCTGATTCTCACAAAACCCATCGACGCGGATGAAACTCTCGATACAACTGGTCTTTTCTGCCCGTTGCCAGTGGTTAAAACTGCAGAGAAGATAAAAGCGCTTACTGTAGGGACAGTACTCGAGGTTATCTCCGATGACGGCGGGATCGAGGCCGACCTTCCGGCCTGGTGCGAGGGCTACGGCCACGAGTACATGGGCTGCCTGCGCGATGGGCCTGTCTGGCGACTTTACGTTAGAAAAAAAACGAGGGATTGATGAATTTATGGGACCTGGCCTATAACCTGGCTGGACTGCCCCTGGCAAGGGCGTCATCGCGCCTTGCCGCCGGTTTAAGGCCCAAGGTGGCCCGGGGCTTAAACGGGCGTAAAAGGAGTTTTGCCGAGATAGAAAGCTATCTCTCAGCCACCGGCCACGGCCCTCCCCCTACAGGCGGAATCCTTTTTCACGCCAGCTCTGTGGGCGAATACCTTCAGGCTCTCCCCCTGATACGTGAACTGAAAGCGGCCAATAAAGAACGTTCGCTTTACCTCTCCTTTTTTTCGCCTTCCGTGGAAAAACGGGCCCGCGCCTGTCCCCATGCTGACCTGGTGTTTTACCTTCCCGAAGATACCAGGGCGAATATCACCAGGCTCCTCGGCCTGCTCAAACCCACCCTGATCGTGATCTCCAAGTTCGATATCTGGCCGAACCTGGTCACCCAGGCAGAGCAGGCCGGGATACCGGTGGCGGTAATCGCCGCGACCCTGTCTCCTGATTCGGGAAGGCTGCGCGGGCTTTCGGGCAGGTTTCACAGGAGTTTTTATCCCGGGTTGAGCCTGGTTTGCGCGATTGCGGAAGCTGATGCAAAAAATTTCATCCGGCTCGGGGTAAAAGCGGAAAACTGCATCGTAACCGGGGACACCCGTTTTGACCAGACCTGGCAGCGGGCTTCGGAGGTAGCTGAAGACGATCCTCTGGTGCTTGCGTTCAGTGGATGGAAGAGCCATTTCCGCTTTGCCTTTGGAAGTATCTGGCCCGCAGACTTGAAGCACTTGCTGCCCGCGCTGGCTGAGCTCTGCAACAGGCACGAGCACCTTCGGCTTATCCTGGCCCCCCACGAACCGACTCAAGCACATGTGAAAAGCCTGGTCTCTTTC
>JAUVUV010000294.1 GCA_030604975.1 Candidatus Glassiibacteriota bacterium
CAAAAGCTCTGATTACGGCGATACTATCAAAAGCCTCAGGGATGCCTGCGAAGGAGTGGAGCCGGACTGGTGATCCGGAATGCGGGCTAAAAATTAAAAGGGGAATTTTTGGAACGGAAAGCAAAAAAGCTATCCGGCGAGAGGGTACTCGCAGGCATGCTTCTCAATCTCGATGTGGATCAGGTAATCGAGCCTCATTCCTCCCAGCCGGTCCGGCGCGAGGTGGTCAGGCATCCTGGAGCAGCTGCGGTAGTGCCCTGCCTGCCAGAGGCGAAAATCGTCCTGGTTCGCCAGTACCGTTATGCTCCGGACACATGGCTCTGGGAGATCCCAGCCGGAATTCTCGAACCGGATGAAGAACCGGAAGACTGTGCTGCAAGAGAACTTATCGAGGAAACCGGCTATGAGGCCGGCAAGCTCAGCTTGCTGGCAACGCTTCACAGTTCGCCCGGTTTCAGCGACGAGGTGATTTACCTCTTTCGCGCAGACAGTTTGAAACCGGGAGAAGCGAAACCCGATCCTGAGGAAAGCATTGAGGTGAGTACTTTCAATATTCTCGAGGCTCTGGAGATGATCGCCCGCGGCGAGATCACCGATTCCAAAACAGTGAGCGGAATTCTGCTCGTTGCCCGTGATATCTGTCCGGTTGCGGGTATCGAGCCCGAATAGTCCTATCCTTTTGAATTCAGCCAGGAAAGTAGCTTTGACCGAACTGATCGAACAGTATCTGAGACTTGGAATCGTGCATTTCATGGCATTCCCGGAGACTGTCAGTGATGAAAGCCTCCTTTTGCCGACACTGGAAAAGGTTGCGCACGATCCTCATTTTCGCTGCGTGGAATTGAAACTGATCGAGGATGAGAAGCTCCTGGAACCGGTAAAAAAACTTCTCACCACCGCTATGCTCGATCTAAGTATCGCGGCCCAGCCAGCGATCCTGGGAGCCGGTATCGACCCTGGTTCCAGAAATCAGGAAATGCGAAAACGAACGCTCGAGGTGCTCAAAAAGCATGTCGACCAGGCGATAGCTCTCGGTGCCGAATCAGTCGCCATGCTATCCGGGCCGGATCCGGGCGGTAGCACACGCGCCGACGCCCTTCAGCGCACAGCAGACCTTATTGCTGAAATCTGCCTTTACAGCAAGGAGCACGAGGGTCCTGCAATCGTGCTGGAAATATTCGACCGCGAGGTGGACAAGAAAGCCCTGGTCGGGCCTGCCGAAACCGCTCTCCATCTTTGCGAACTCGTTTTCGTCCGCAGTGCGCAAAATTTCGGCGTGCTGGTTGATCTAAGCCACCTGCCGCTTCTGGGGGAGTCCTCTGCCGAAGCACTCGAACCAGTGAAAGATTACATTCGCGCAGCCCACCTGGGCAATGCGGTAACCCGCAAGGGACATCCGCTCTACGGTGATCAGCACCCCGGTTTCGGCACGCCGGAAGGAGCAAACAAGGTGAACCAGGTCCGGGATTTCATCCATGTCCTCAAAAATATCGGCTTTCTGAATCGTAAGTCACCGCCTATGGTAAGCTACGAGATCAAACCTCAGCCCGGAGAACAGAGCGAGACCCTGATCGCCGCAACGCACAGGGTGCTCAGGCGCGCCTGGGCGAAAGCCTGAATTATATGACAAGGACAGGACGAGATGCGTGATAAGGTTCTGGTGACACGTAAGCTACCCGGAGACGCTGTTGAAGGTCTTAAAAAGGATTTCGAAGTTGTGCTCAACCCCTATGACCGCGACCTGAGTTACGAGGAAATGACGCGCATGGCTAAAGGGTGTTCGGGCTTGCTCAGCATACTCAACAATCGGGTGGATAAAGCCTTTATCGAGAATAATCCCGGACTGAAAGTCATCTCGAATTATGCGGTGGGCTATAACAATATCGACCTTGAGGCTGCGGCAAAGTACGGAATCGTGGTGACTAACACACCAGGTGTGCTCACCGAAACCACTGCTGACCTGGCCTGGGCATTGATCATGGCTTGCGGCAGGAGGATAGTCGAGGCGGATCGATACACCCGCGAGGGACGTTTCACAGGCTGGGTGCCAGAGCTTTTCCTGGGCGAGGACATTTACGGCAAGACCCTGGGGATTGTCGGCATGGGCCGGATCGGCGCGGCGATGGCCCGCAGGAGTCTGGGTTTCAACATGAAAATCATTTACTACAGCCGCTCTTCCAAGCCCGAACTTGAAAAGGAACTCGGTGCGCAGTCTGTGGAGCTGGACACCCTGATGGCAGAAGCCGACTATGTTTCCATTCATACACCCCTGGTGCCGGAAACCAGGCATTTGATCGACAAGCGCCGGCTCGCTCTGATGAAACCGACCGCCTTTCTGATCAACACCGCCCGGGGACCGGTGGTGGATGAAGCTGCCCTGGTGGAGGTACTGCGCGAAAGGCGGATCGCCGGGGCCGGCTTCGACGTTTACGAGGAAGAACCCGAACTTCACCCGGGCCTCACAGAAATGCCCAATACGGTTCTTCTGCCCCATATCGGCAGCGGCTCCACGGCAACACGCGTGCGCATGGCGCAGATGGCGGTGGATAATATCGCCGCTGTGCTCAGGGGCGAAACCCCGCCTAATCCGGTAAAAATTCCTGAATGAAAAATAGACAGAAAGAAGACTGTATTGATGAAAACCTACCCTGACTGCATACCCTGCTTCGTGCGCCAGTCGCTTGAGGCGGCTCGTCTGGTGAGCGACGATCCCTCATTCCACGAGGAGATCCTCCGCCGGGCCTGTCAGATCGCCGCCGAACTTGACTACTCCGCGCCCCCTCCGGCAATGGGCCGCGACATTCACCGCGTGATCCGCAGTTTAAGCGGAGTGGAAGATCCATACCGTGAGGCCAAGGCGCGTTTCAACGACTTTATTCTCGGACTGATGCCCGGGCTGAAAAAGCAAGTCGAGCAGTCCGCCGACCCGTTCGAGACAGCGCTGAAGCTGGCGATTGCGGGCAATGTCATCGATTTCGGGGTGAATATCACTCTCACCCAAGGTGAGATCGAACACACTGAGCGCCAAGCCCTGGCACTCGAACTGGATAAAGAGACTGTCGCACAGTTCAAAAGCTCTTTGGCCAATGCCAGCCGGATTCTCTATGTGGGAGACAATGCCGGGGAGGTGGTTTTCGACCGTGTGTTTATCGAGACAATCAAAAAAGCTTACGCCACGCTCGAGATCACTTTCGCCGTACGCGGCACTCCGATACTCAACGACGTTACTCTGGAGGACGCCCGGCAGGCGGGAATGCACGAGACGGCGAAAGTGGTGGCCAACGGCTCCGATGCCCCTGGCTGCCTTCTCGATGACTGTTCTGAGGAGTTCCACAAACATCTGAGCCGAGCGGATCTGATAATCTCCAAGGGACAGGGCAATTACGAGACCATGAGCGAGCTGCCCCATGAAATCTACTTTCTACTAAAGGCCAAGTGTGTGGTAATCGCGCGCGATATCGGCGCAGCCCAGGGCGACCTTCTGCTATTGCGTAAAGCTCCCGCTGGGGAGTCCGGGACCCTGCCCAAAGCTTCCAATGATTGACCGGACCGGCCAGAGCGTATTATAAGCTACCGCGGTCGGCGCCTGTAAATATATTCGAAACTTTATTCTAGAGCTTTTTTACCCAGCACAAGGAGTTTACCATGAGCAGCGCTCAGGGCAGGCGTACCTTTTTCAAGAGTCTCCTTTTTTCCGGTGCATTTGTCGGCTTTGCTGGCAGAAGCTCGAAAGCCGGTGTCTCCCACACAGCAGTCAACAGGCATTACGATGTAATAGTCTGCGGCGGTGGCCCGGGCGGGGTCTGCGCAGCGGTGGCCGCGGCGCGTGAGGGAAAGAAAGTGCTTTTGATCGAACAGTACGGTTTTCTGGGCGGCATGGCCACTGCCGGGCTGGTCGATCCGTTTATGCCTTACGAAACAGGCGGCAAGCTTACCAATGCGGGGATTTTCAACGAGGTCTGCAAGGGTTTGAAAAAGAACACTGGTTTCGGCTCGGAACTTCACAAGAGCGCCACAGATTCGGAAGTGCTCAAGATGGTCGAGCTCGATCTCTGCCTGGATGCCGGAGTGGAGATTCTCTTCCATTCGTTCGTTTTCAGGGCCACAG
>JAUVUV010000253.1 GCA_030604975.1 Candidatus Glassiibacteriota bacterium
AAAATAATCTTTTTCTTTCTGCCTGTTAGTTAACCGGACAGTACTGTTCGCAGTTATTGTCGCTAAGGATAAATCATTTTATCCCTGGTAGGTCCTGCCTCTGAGCGCGATACGCCTGGCCATGCTGTCCACTGCCATCAGCAGGGACTGTTCCAGTGCCGAGCCCTTGCTGTAGTCTGCCGGGACGAGGTTGCTCACCCGGTTTTCCTCGATAAAGCTCCAGGCCTGGCGCCATTTTTCCTTTCGTGCCGGGTCGAATACCCCTATCGCGATTCCCTGCTGCTTGCGGATCAGCGAAAAACACGGGATGTCCGTGTAACCGTCGCCCACATAGATCATCTGCTCGAACGGAATGCGGATATTCTCCTCCGGAACCCTGCGGTTCACCTCGAAGGGGCGGTTTTCGTACTCTGGCCCGACAAATCCCTTGCTGATCTGGAAAAGGTAGCGGGTTTTATCAGTGAAGCTGATCACGTTTTTGGGAAAGAGGATTTCCCCGGTCTGGCTGGCATAGTGGAAATCGCAGGCCCAGATGTGTTTGAACTGGCCGCTTATCCTGGTGTTGACGATAATTTCGCGGATGCCGCTGGAGATGATATAAAACTCCAAGCGCAGGCTCGGATGCACGCTCTCTGCGGTTGCTTTCAGCTTGCTGAAAATCCTGGTTACCCCGTCATGGAAACGCACCTTGTTGCCAAAGGCGGCAAGGCGCTGTTTTGTTATCCGTTCGCCAGCAGGCCGGTTTTTCGAGGCTTCTATCAACCGGTAAAGATAGGCCGGGATCGGGTCCCAGCCGTGCTCCAGAAGCAGGTTGACTTTATCGTTCCAGAAAGTTCCCGGCTTTTCACCCCAGTGTTCGAGAAAACCCGAGGTTGTATCCTGCGCAAGAGTGTCGTCAAAATCGAAAACTACCGCGATAGTATCTTTCACTGGTTCCCTCGCCTATTTCTGATCGAGCATCCGCAAGAATTCAGCTTCATCTATTGTCCGGACACCGAGTTTTTTCGCCTTGTCGAGCTTAGAGCCTGGTTGTTCGCCGAATATTACCCCGCCGGTTTTCGAGCTCACCGAGCCGCTGACCTTGCCGCCTCTTTCCTTGATCAGCCTTTCCGCCTCCGAGCGTGTGAATTTCGACAGTATGCCGGTGAGCACGAAACGTTTACCAGCCAGAGGTCCCTCTGCGGGGATTTCCACCTTCTCGGCCGGTGCGCACCCGAGTTCTACGCCTGCCTCTTCCAGCCTTTCCAGCAGTTGTCTGTTACGGGGCTCAGCCAGAAAAGCCGCCATTGAGGCTGCGATTACCTGTCCGATCCCCTCTATCGCCTCTATTTCTTCTTTTGTCGCATCCTGCATCGCAATGAGATTCCCATAGCGCTCGGCAAGCAGTTGGGCAGCGATAGCTCCCACATAACGCACACCGAGTGCGAAAAGCAGCCTGGCCGGGCCTCTGGATTTGGAGACCTCGATCTGAGCAAGCAGGTTTTCCGCGCTTTTGTTGCCCATCCGCTCCAGGGCGGCCAGTTGATCTTTTTTCAGGGAATAAAGGTCGGCCACGTCATGGACCAGGCCATTATCCACTAGTTGCTCGACAAGCGCCGGGCCTGCACCTTCAATATCCATTGCTCCCCGGCTGGTGAAATGCCAGATTCGCTCCTTGATCTGTGCCGGACAGGAAGCGTTCGTGCAGCGCCTTACCACCTCTCCTGGAGGCCGCACGGCTTTCGAGCCGCAAACCGGGCAGTTTTCCGGCATTCTGTACGGCTCTGTGTCTGGTTTGCGGGCTTTCGTGTCCACTGCCACAACCTTGGGAATAATATCTCCGCCCTTTTCGATCCAGACCCAGTCACCGACCCGGATGTCCTTGCGCTCGATCTCGTCTTCATTGTGAAGCGTGGCATTTGAGACCGTGCTCCCGGCCAGGAACACAGGCTCCAGCCTTGCCGTGGGTGTGAGTGCCCCTGTCCTTCCTACCTGGAGATCGATAGCGATAAGCTGTGTTCGTGCCTGCTCGGCGGCGAACTTATAGGCCATCGCCCAGCGCGGGGCCTTGGAGGTTGCCCCCAGTCTTTCGCGCAAGCGAAGATCATCGAGCTTTACCACCACCCCGTCGATATTGTAATCCAGTTGGGCGCGGCGCTGAGCCCATTCCCGGCAGAAGTCGATCACCTGATCGATTCCCCGGCACGCCTTCCATAAAGGGTTCACCGGGAAACCGGCCTTCCTGAGATATGACAGCACTTCGCTGTGCCTGCTGAAACCTGATAATAAGGCTGTTTCCCCGGCCAGCATCTGGTAAAGGACTATCTTGAGCGGCCTTCCGGCGGTTATCGAGGAATCGAGAAGGCGAATGCTGCCTGCAGCAGCATTTCTCGGGTTGGCAAACGCGGGTTCTCCGTCAGTCAGGCGCTGGGCATTGGCTGCCTCAAGTCCGCTTCTGGTAATGTAAACTTCACCACGCACCTCCAGTATTGCGGGAAGCGGCGGATCGAGTTCCTCATCCTGCAGGCGCAGGGGCAGACTGCGCAAGGTGCGAAGGTTGGCGGTCACATCCTCACCTGTGCGGCCGTCTCCCCGGGTCGCTCCCTGCACCAGGGTGCCGTTTTCGTAAAGAAGGTTCACCGCCAGGCCGTCCAGTTTAAGTTCCGTCACATAGTCAAAAGGTCCTTCCTGACCCGCTGCACGGGCAATCCGCCTGTCGAACTCCACGAGCTCGTCCTCGCTGTAGGAATTATCCAGGCTGAGCATCGGCTGGCTGTGAGTGACCTGCCCGAACCCCTCCAGCACCTCGCCGCCCACTCTCTGAGTGGGGCTATCAGGGGTGACCAGCTCGGGGTGGGCGCCTTCGAGTTCTTCAAGCTCTCTGTAAAGCCTGTCGTATTCGGAATCTGAGACAAGCGGATCATCCAGCACGTAGTAATGGTAGTCGTAGCGGCGGATCAGCTTGCGCAGCTCCTCTACCCGTCTGGCTGGCTCTCCGGCTGCCATCTTATCTCTCCAGGGATAATTAAATTGTATCAGAGCAAAGGAATACGGATTGAAAATACTCTAAATAAAATTGGAAATTATCGTGAACGATGTCAACGATATTTGAGCCACTCAGGCCTGGTTCAACCAGAGTTTTTTACCAGATACTATAGGCGATGGCGGTATAAAACATCCAATCCTGGCGCCGGATCGGTGGGTCGCGCCTGGGCGGGCGGCTGTTGTAGCTGCTCTCGAGGTTTACCTTTAGATCGAAGCTGGAAGTGAGATTACTGGTGAGCGAAACACTTAAATCAAGAAGGTAATCCTCTGTTTTATCAAACCGGGGCTTGTAGGTCAGGCTCTGGTCAAGCCGGGTGCGACTGCTGAGAGTAATCCGCAAATCCTGGCTTCCCAGATAGTGCCCATTGGTGCTGTTGGGCCTGTCCCGCAGGTACTGGGTAACTGAATTCGCACCGAAGTTAAAATTAAGCCTGCACCTGCTGCTGGCAACGGCGGAAATACCAACACCAAGACCTGGAGCCACGCGAAAGTCTATTCCGGCCAGACGGTTGTAATCCAGATCAAGCGAGGTGAAATAAAAAAAACGCTTGGTTTGACTGAGTTCATATTTTGAATTAAACGATCCTTTACTGACGTCTTCTTCATCTTCAGAGCTCGTTTTTGTGACAGTGGTCTGATGAATAAATCTGGTTTTTTCCCCTGTACGGCTGACTTCTAAATCCGAAACCAGCGAACTCTGACGGCTGTTGCCCCGGTTCATGGTCAGGCCAAGGCCGAAAATAGCCTCCCAGAAACTCTTTCCCTCTTCCTCATCGGCTGCTTTCTGAGCGTCAGTCTCCTCTGAAGGAGCTTTAACTTCGGCACTTTCGGTTGGATAGAGCGAATCAACCAGCGCTTTGAGCGAGTCTGCGGTGCGGGCCAGGGAATCAGCCGCGGCGCTGAGGCTGTCCAGAAGAGCCCTCTGTCCTGCCTCCCTGCTGGACCCTTGTTCTTCAGCAGCAGTACTACCGGTTTCTTTCGCGATGATAGCTATATCTCCGCCAAAAGCCTCTTCCGGGTGAGCAACCCATGCAAAGAGGGCAATCAATGCTATTCGAAAAGCTTTCCGCATCTCTGATTTCTCAATTATCGATCTCCCGACTGATAAAGCGGCTTTAAAATACCTGAGACAGTCACTCCGGTCAATGAAAGATACCTCTTTGAGGTTTGGCCCCCACTTCTGCTTGATCTTATTGCCTCATTTGGGGTGTAATAAAATGTTCCTCCTGATTCATCGAACCGCGGTAATATTACTATCTTTTTTGAACTAATACAGTTAGCAGGATTTTTTCAGCTCCTGCAATATTATCGGCACATGATTTGCTTTTGCCTTTAACTGGCTGACCAGGCTGTTATATTATTGCTGAAAAGGTTCTTTTCATGGTCACCAGGGGCGGGGCCACCCGGTTTGTCGGCCTTAAGGTAC
>JAUVUV010000375.1 GCA_030604975.1 Candidatus Glassiibacteriota bacterium
CGGATTCAGTGGGGGTGGCGCGGGCGAGCTTGATCAGGCTTGCCGCTGCAATCGCAGCCGCACCGGTATCTTTCTGTTTGTTCCCCTCAGGCGGCAGTTCGAAATCCCACAGCGGAACCCCGTCCTCGGGCAGGTTCTCGATAAAGTATTCTGCAACCCGCTGAGCAACGTTAAGAAACAGGGTCTCTCCCTCGCGGCGGTAGGCCGTGGTAAATCCATGAATTGCCCAGGCCTGGCCAAGCGCCCAGACAGAGGAGGGACTGCAGCCCTTGGGAGAGTACTTTTTGTCGTTGGCGAGTACACCTGTCTTCTCGCCTTGAATCTCGCCTGTCCTCGGGTTGAAATCCGCCATGTGAAGGATCCGACCGTCATTGCTTACAAGGCCGCGCATGGTGAAAAAGGCGTGCCGATTGGCCTGCCTGGCGTATTTATTGTTCCCGGTAGCCTCCGAGGCCCAGTAAAGCAGCTCGAGATCCATCATCGACTCAATCGAAAGCCGGCGTCCGAGCAGTGTATCGCCAGGTTCGCCGAATGCCGGGAAAAATCCTGCCTCAGTGAATCTCTCCGAAAGGCTCTCCGCTGCCTCGAGCGCTACATTGCGGTAAGCGCGGTTACCCGTAATCTGATATCCGATAACATATGCCGGATAGAAAACCAGACCTAGACCGAAACTCTCTTTGTCGTTTTTGTGTTTGTCCAGCCCGCTCATCCAGTCTCTGGCCAGCTTGAAGTGGCGTTCGTTCTGCGTGGACTGGTACAACAACCAGACCATCCCGGGATAGAGACCGCGGGCCCAGCCGCCGAATTCGGTTTCAACCCAACGGCCTTCCTTTGAGTATATCGGGTAGCCTCCACCCAAGCGTCCGAAAGCGTAATCTGCCTGGTTCCCCGCGTATTCCAGGATGTAGCTGTATAGCTGCCCTGAGTCCTTCTCAAGCCGGGTAGACTGTCTTTTGAAAAGAGTGCAACCGGATAAAAAAACCAGCACCAGTACTGCCGATACTGCAGTAAATCTCAAAGTTAAACTGTTCAGGATTTCTTTTCTTTTCACTTTTTGCCCCCGTGTTTGGGTATCGTCTGTTAGATCGGGACGTCTATTTTATTCTTAAATATATCTGGAAAGTCGTTCCTCTACCAGGTTTACTGTGTATTTCGATCTTACCGCCGTGGCGGGAAATCTCTTCGATTGCAACAGTAAGCCCGATTCCCTTATGGCGTTTATCCTCGTAGGCGAATGTGCTCACCCGCGGTTTGAAAATAAGTTCAAAGATCTTGTTGTTGTGATCTGACATATCCTTACGGATCTTACCAGCCTGTTTCGGGTTCAATACCTCGGCTTCCAGCGCGCTTTTCAGCACCCCGTTCCGGTCGATTCCCTTCCCGGTATCAGCCACAGCCACCTGGAGCTGTTTGAAACGGTCGTGGAACTTCGTATACATACTCACCGTTCCCTGAGCTCCGGCTGCGATCACCGCGTTGTCCACTATATGGTACAATGCCAGGTAGATCGCCTCAGAATCGCCCACCATGTGCGGGACCGCCTCATCGAGCTTTTCCCTGAATTCCATTTCCACCAGCCGCTCATCCCCCATAGGAACAAAACCACTCCGGTAGGGAGAGACCACACGCACGATGTCCCGCAGATGATAGTTGACATTGAAAGTGGTAGGCTCCTCTTTTTTCGTCACCTTTTTCTGAAAATATGCCAGCGAACGCTGGATATGGTCGAGCTGGGCCACCACGATTTTCTGCAGTCCCCGGTAACCGGGAATATAGAGAATATCGATCATCTGGTCGGAGACATCGGCCAGGTTCAGCCATAGCCGGCTCAGAGCCGAGGCAAAACGCGCAGGACGATTAGTTCCCAAATCCACGATCAGCCGGCTGATCAACTGCAGGCGCTCTGTAACATCACGTTCATAAAGTTTGCGTACTTCTTCCTGAAGCGAGCGGCTCGGCCCGAAACACTTGCCCTTTATCTTGGCTTTAAGGGACATCACCTGATCAATAGTCTCGCTCGCGGCCTGTGAAATCGTTCCATATGCGGCTAGATAGCTAGTCATCTAATGATGCTGGCCCTCCCGCTGCGCGAAAACACGCCTCTGGAATGATCATTCCATTGACCGGGCTGAAAATTACCATTACAATAAATTAAAATACTTTCGCCTATCCCCCAACGCAAGCAGATTGAGTTGGGATTTCCTAAATTAAATTTCTCCCTGAGGAAACATTTTCGCTTAAAAAAGGTATTAACATTTGCAAGGCCGAATGCTACACGTCCTGGGCGGTGTTAAAGCATAAAACTCTGGGGGATTAGTTGGTGTCGATTACGTGTGTTTCGGCGATAAATTCAACTTGAGGCTTTCAAGCCGGGAACTTTCATTCAATCTGTGAGGATTACCAGGATGCGCGAGTCAATTACACATAAACTCAGAATCCTGCTTCTGTTAAAAAGAGCTGCATGCTCCAATTTTGCCGCAGCGCTTATTCTGGGCGTCGGCATTCTCCTTAATCCGGTATCCGAGGCTTACGCCCAGTTCGGGAAAAACAAGGTCCAGTACAAAAATTTCGAATGGCAGGTTCTGAAAACCGAGCATTTCGATATTTATTTCTACGAAAAAGAGCGGCCGATGGTGTTGGACGCGGCCCGGCTCTCTGAAAGGGCCTACCTGAGATACAGCAAAATGCTCAATTTCAAGCCTTCAAGGCGGATACCGCTGATACTCTACGCCAGTCAATCTGATTTCTCCCAGACCAACGTACTGCCTGGGGAAATCGGTGAGGGCGTCGCAGGAGTGAACGAATTCCTCAAAAAACGCGTAATCTTGCCGTTCACCGGTTCCTGGAAAGATTTCGAACACGTGCTCACCCACGAGCTTGCCCACGCGTTCCAGATCGATATCCTTTGGAACGAAGCCACTCCGGTATCCAACCCGTTCGCTTTTATGCCCCCGCTCTGGTTTATCGAGGGTATGGTCGAACAGTTCTCGATCAATGGAATGAGCCCGAACACCGAGATGTGGCTGCGGGATGCAGCCCTGAGCGGCTACCTGATGACACTGGAAGAGCTCAACTATATGCCTGACCTGCGGGCCTACCGTTTCGGCCACTCTTTCTGGTATTTCATCGCGCAACGTTACGGCAACAAGAAAATCGGCGAGATACTTCAGAAAACCTCGCTTTTCGGCAATGTCGGTGGTGCTTTCAAGTCCTCTTTGGGCGCGGATATGAAAACCCTGAGCACGCAGTGGAACGAAGACGTCCGTAAGACTTACCTGCCCCAGATCGTAAGCTACGAAAAGCCGGAGGATTTCGCCCGGCGTCTCACCGACA
>JAUVUV010000009.1 GCA_030604975.1 Candidatus Glassiibacteriota bacterium
GAGTCGGTCTTCTTGTTTTCCTCTGCCTCTTCATCGAACTCCCACTCACCTTTTTCACTCATTTTCAGTTTCATGCCGAAACGCATCTCGTGGCGAGCCAGGATTTCGCTTATCTCGTTCAAGGACTTGCGACCGAAGTTACGGAACTTGATCATCTCACTCTCGGTTTTTTGCACGAGTTCGCCGAGAGTTTTAATATTGGAGGCTTTCAAGCAATTGCTGCTGCGTACCGATAACTCGAGTTCCTCGACACTGCGGTTAAAGAACTCTATGAGCCGGGTTTTGTGAAGGTCGCCCACGGTGGTTTTTTCTTCCTCCGGCTCGCTGAAAGATTTCAGAAATTCCAGATGCTTGATCAGCAACTCGGCGGATTTGATCATCGCATCTTCAGGGCTTATCGCGCTGTTGGTATGCACCTTCATTAGTAGCTTGTCGTAATCTGTGCGCTGGCCCACGCGTTGCCCCTCAACTTCAAAGGAAACTTTCACCACCGGGGAAAAGATCGAATCGACCGAAATCAACTGGGGATCATCCCCCGGGAGTTCATGCTGATGGGAGCTATAATAGCCCCTGCTTTTTTTCACCAGCAGTTCCATCCTGACCTGCTTGTCTTCCTTGAGACTAAAAAGGTAGAGGTCTTTATTCACGACTTCAATCTTGGCCGGTGTGTGGATCTGTTTAGCAGTGACCTCGCTTTTTTTGGAAACTTCCAGTTTGCAGACAACCTCTTCTTTGTCTTCTTTGCCTTTGAAAACGGCCTTTTTCAGGTTAAGAATAACCTCGGCCACATCCTCGAGCACCCCGGGAATAGTGGAGAGTTCGTGCAAAACGCCATCGATCCTTACTGCCCAAATCGCATACCCTTCGATCGATGACAGAAGTACCCTTCTCAAAGCATTGCCAAGAGTCAGACCGAATCCCCGTTCGAGTGGATAAACACTGAACTCTCCGTAACAATCCGTATAGGTTTTTGAATTTTTTTCTATACTCGAGGGCCAAACTATATTCTTTAGAGTCATAACTGCTATTACTCCCTTTGAATAAACAAAATATTATGGGAAATAGCTCCTGAGTATGATCAAACAGCTAATTTACCCAATCCAAATTAAAATTTCGACTGATCCGTCCCAACCGAGCCCTCTCCAAGAGACTGAAACCATCTGCCCGGGAGGGCAAATCGAAAGCTTTATTTAGAATACAATTCGATTATCAAGTGCTCCTGAGCGATAATCGGAATATTCTCCCTGGTCGGCATTTCCAGCAATTTCCCGGTCTGGCTTTTGTAATCCACAGTGAGCCAGGAAACGACATCCTGCTTTCCCCTGCGCTCGATAGTAGAGAGCACGAGACCGAGATTGTGGCTCGGTTCCTTGATACTGATTTCCTGGCCGGGACTTACCAGGAAAGAGGGAATATCGACAATTTTCCCGTTAACCTGGACATGGCAATGCCTGACAAGCTGGCGAGCACTTTTACGGCTCGGTGCAAAACCAAGGCGGTAAACCACGTTGTCCAGCCTGATCTCCAGCAACTGGAGCAGGTTTTCACCGGTAAGCCCGCTCCGCCTTGAGGCTTTACTGTAATAGTTCCGGAACTGCTTCTCCAGAACCCCGTAGATCCGTTTCACTTTTTGCTTTTCCCGCAGCTGCAGGCTGTAGGCGCTCACCTTTCTCCTTCGCCCTCCCATTCGGCCGTGCTGTCCCGGAGCGAAATTTTTACGTTCGACCGCGCACTTATCGGTATAGCATCTTTCTCCCTTGAGAAACAGCTTCACCCCTTCCCTACGGCACAGCTTACAATTTGCTTCGGTATAACGCGCCATCAGATTTCCTCCAAAAATGATAACTACACTCGCCTGCGTTTAGGCGGCCGGCAGCCATTGTGCGGTATCGGGGTTACATCTTTGATAGACCTGATACTCAAGCCCGCGGACTGTATGGCCTGGATTGCGGACTCCCTGCCTGCGCCGGGACCCTGTACCCGTACGTGAACCCTTTTCATGCCGAGATTTAAGGCCTCTTTGGCAGCGGAATCAGCGATTGTCTGGGCCGCAAACGGCGTGCTCTTCTTCGATCCCTTGAACCCGCATTTTCCAGCACTGCTCCAGAGAATCGTGTTACCGCTCATATCCGTGATAGTAACAATCGTGTTGTTGAAACTCGCTTTGATATAAGCGATACCTTCACTTTCTACTTTCTTAACCTTTTTTTTGGCTTTCGAGCCTTTTTTTGACGGAGCCGGCATTTCTACTCCTCTTATATAGCCCTGAACGGGACTGTTCTTATTAATGAAACGAATGGCCCGACGGAATTCCCCTCAGACGCTCAAGCAGTGCGATTACTTCTTGGCTCTCACCTTCTTCTTTCCGGCGATCGCCACGCGCGGTCCCTTGTGCGTGCGCGCGTTGGTGTGGGTGCGCTGACCGCGGACCGGCAGTTTGCGGCGATGACGGATACCACGGTAGCAGCCGATATCCATCAGCCGCTTGATATTCATCGCAATTTCGGTACGAAGCGCCCCCTCGATCTTATAATCGCGTTCGATTATGCCACGAAGGCGAGTCTGGTCGCTGTCCGTCAAATCCATGACCTTGGTATTCGGATCGATACCGACTTCTTTCAGGATTTTCCCGGCCGAGGACCGGCCAATCCCATAGATATAAGTCAGGCCGATCGCAATCCTTTTGTTTTTGGGAAGATCAACTCCGGCAACCCGAGCCATAAACAAATCTCCGGTTAAATAATCATTTAATATTTTTCAGCCCTGGCGTTGTTTGTGTTTGGGGTTCTTGCAAATAACACGCACTACGCCACGCCTGCGAATAATTTTGCAATATTCACAAATCCTCTTAACAGAACTACGAACCTTCATTTTTTCTCCAGATACATTTCTGCTTTATTTATACCGGTAGGTAATGCGGCCGCGGCTCAAATCATAAGGACTCAGTTCGAGAGCCACCTTGTCGCCAGGCAGAATCCGGATGAAATTCATCCGCATTTTGCCGCTGATATGTGCCAGAACCTCGTGGTCGTTTTCCAGCTTGACCCTGAACATAGCATTGGGCAAAGGTTCCAATACCGTACCGGTCACCTGTATTGCTTCTTCCTTAGGCATTCCTCTAATTCCCCGGCTGATTGAACGATTGAGGGCGGATTCAGTCTAATTTGTTAAAATCTCCGGCCCATTCGGCCCGATAGCCACTGTATGCTCGAAATGGACTGAGAGCTTACCATCGGCGGTAACTACAGTCCAGTTATCGGCAAGGGTGCGTACTTCGTGCGTCCCTTCGTTTATCATCGGTTCGACGGCAAGCACCAGACCTTCTTTCAACAGATAGCCGCGCCTCGGGGTTCCGAAATTCGGCACCTGGGGATCCTCGTGCAGGTTCTGCCCGATCCCGTGCCCCACCAGGTCCCGCACCACGGAGAAGTTTTCCTTCCGGGCCACTTTCTGCACTGCCGCACCGATATCCCCGACGCGGTTATTGTCCACCACCTGTTCAATCCCTGCGGCAAGAGCCCGGCGTGCGCAATCCATAAGCCTTATCTGCTGCCCGGTGGGTTTTCCGACACTGAAAGTGGCCGCTGCGTCAGCAAAATATCCCTTGCGGAAGACCCCGACATCGATACTGATCAGGTCGCCGCGGTTGAGGATTCTATCGTTTCTGGGTATTCCGTGTACTACCTCCTCGTTTACCGAGGTGCAAAGGGTGCTCGGGAACCCTCCGTAACCCTTGAAAGCAGCCCTGCAATTCGGATAGGAGCCGATCAGCTTGTCTGCCGCCTGATCGAGTTCGAAAGTTGAAACTCCCGGTTTCACCATCTCACCGACCAGGGCCAGGACTTCGGCCACGATTTTACCCGCTTCGCTTATTTTGTTGATCTCTGAACGCGTCTTTAAAAAAACCATTGCTACATCATCCGCCGGCCGGGTACCCTGGTCTTCTTCATGAATCCGTCGTAATGACGCATCAACAGGTGACTCTCCATTTGCTGGATTGTATCCAGCGCCACTCCCACGCAAATCAGCAGGCTCGTGCCGCCAAAATAGAACGGAACGTTGATCAAGCGGATCATGTACATCGGCAGAACCGCTATCGCAGCCAGGAAAAGCGCACCCGGCAGGGTGATACGGGTAAGTACCCTGTCAATGTACTCTGCAGTCCGCGCTCCGGGACGGATTCCTGGAATGAATCCACCCTGGCGCTTGAAATTTTCCGCCAAGTCGACCGGGTTAAAAATGACCGCTGTATAAAAATAGGTGAAAAATATAATCATTATCGTGTAAAAGAACGCGTACGTGTTGGTCTGCGGACTGAACATCCGGGCGACACCCTCAAGCCAGCTTCCCGGAGCGATCAATCCGCCCAGGGTGCCAGGGACGATAATAATCGACTGGGCGAAAATTATCGGCATAACCCCGGCGCTGTTTATGCGAAGCGGCAGGTGGGTCTGCTGGCCTCCCATCACCTTGCGTCCGACCATCCGTTTGGGAATCTGGATCGGGATCTTGCGCGTACCGAGGGTCATCACGATAACACCGGCAACCACAGCGATCATCACCACAACCAGCAGCAGCATCGGGATAGGCCCGATCACGTCATTTCTCAGCATCTCTATCGACTGGAAAATCGCACCTGGGAACCGGTCGACAATGCCGAAGAAAATCAGCAGGCTCATGCCGTTGCCGATTCCCCGCTCAGTGATCTGCTCACCCAGCCACATCACCAGCACCGCGCCTGTAGTCAGGGTCACCACGGTAGAGACACGGAAAAGCCAGAGGTTGGTCATACTCACCGCGCCCAGGCTCTGAAGCCAGGTGGCAATACCAACCGACTGGATGAATGCGAGCACCACCGTGCCGTAGCGGGTGTACTGAGTTATCTTCTTCCGGCCCTCCTCGCCCTCTTTCTGCAATTTTTCGAAATACGGGAACACGGGCGGCAGCAACTGGAAAATAATGGAGGAACTGATATAAGGCATGATCCCCAGGGCGAAAATAGTCGCTCTGGAGAGCCCGCCGCCGACAAACATGTCCATCAAACCGAAAAGTGTGTTCTGCTGCTGGCCGAACCATTCTGTGAGCCGGATAAGATCGATCCCGGGAGTTGTAATATGCCCGCCGATACGATAGATCACGACTATCAGGAACGTAAAGCCGATCTTCCGTTTCAGTTCGGGCACATCGAAGATATTTTGCAACCCGCTGGGCATTAGAGCACCTCGGCTTTGCCTCCAGCCGCTTCGATAACCTGGCGAGCCTTGGCGCTGAATGCATGAGCTGAAACAGTCACCGGGAAGGAGAGTTCCCCATTGCCGAGAATTTTGACTAGCTTTTTAGCACTGCTGATCAGGCCAAGCTCAGCCATTTTCTCAGGGTTCAGGCTGTCGGTTTTTCCGACACGGCTGATATCGGAGAGATTCACCACCTGGTAATTTTTGTGAAAAGGGTTGTTGAATCCACGCTTGGGCAGCCGCCGTTGAATCGGCATCTGTCCGCCCTCGAACCATACCGGCATTTTATTGCTGCCGCTGCGTGATTTCTGGCCTTTGTGTCCACGGCCGCTAGTGCCTCCGTGGCCGGAACCATTGCCCCGTCCAATTCGCTTACGGTTCCTTGTGGCTCCTTCAGGCTTTTTTAACTCGGACAATTTCATCAGCAAAATTTCCGTGATTTTAATTTCCGCTTTTCGAACCTGATTCAGACTTGAAGAATTTTACAGGCAGTCTAAATCAATCGATCTCTTCCACCTCAACCAGGTGCCTTATCTGGAAAATCATCCCGCGAATCTGTGGGGTATCGTTGTGCACCACGTTTTTCTGATGGCGGGTGAGTTTCAGCGCTCTCAGGGTTGCCTGATGGCGTTTCAGCGCTCCGATTCCACTCCTGGTCTGGATTATTTTCAATTTTTTACTCACTGGTCGCCTCCACCACTACCCGGTCTCCGGCAACAATCTTTTCAACGGGAACACCCCTCAGCCTGGCCACTTTCTGCAAGGTCATCAATTGCTTCAGGCCTTCCACAGTTGCTTTGGCCATGTTGTGTGAATTGTTCGAACCAAGGGACTTGGAGAGAATGTCGATCACGCCAGCGCATTCGAGCACGGCGCGCACGCTGCTGCCAGCGATCAGGCCGGTACCGGGTGCGGCCGGCTTGAGCATAACCTTGCCTGCGCCGTAGCGACCGAGTATTTCGTGGGGGATAGTACCCCTGAGAACCGGGACTTTGATCATGTTTTTCTTGGCAATTTCCACACCCTTGCGAATAGCGTCACTTACCTCGTGGGCCTTGCCCATTCCGAGACCGATATTGCCTTTACCGTCACCCACGGCCACAAGGGCGCTGAAAGAGAATCTTCTGCCGCCCTTGACCACTTTGGCACAACGGTTAATGGCGATCACGTTTTCGATAAGATCAGTGCGTTCCTTGTTCAAATCCACTACTCATTCTCCTTGAGAGAAAATACAGGAGCAAAGGCAGCTAAAACTTCAACCCGCCTTCACGGGCTCCCTCGGCGAAGGCTTTCACCCGGCCGTGATAGAGGTAGCCATTACGATCGAAAACTATCTTTTCAATGCCTTTTTCCTTAGCTTTTTTGGCGAGTTGCTGCCCCACAACCTTGCTAACTTCCACTTTTTTCTTACCCTTTTTGTCCACTTCCTTGGACAGGGAAGATATGCCGATCAAGGTAATCTCTTTGACATCGTCCACGATCTGGCCCTCGATATTTTTCAGCGAGCGGAAGACCACAAGACGAGGCATTTGGGGTGTACCGAATATTTTTTTACGAATCCGCGTATGTCTTTTCCTGCGCGCTTTAGTTCTATCAAAAACTTTCATCGATTTTTCCCGTACAACTGAAAGAAGGTTCATATCAAGCTTTGTAAAACAGCCGCTTTCTACCAGGCACTGCTAAGTGGTAGTTATTGCGGCCTTACCAGCTTTGCGTTTAATTTGCTCGCTCTCGTAGCGTACACCTTTGCCCTTGTAAGGCTCCGGCGGGCGGAAGGCGCGGATCCTGGCGGCTATCTCGCCGACCATCTGCTTGTCGGTCCCGGAGACCACTATCTGGGTCGGGCTCGGCACGTCAAATTGCACATTTTCCGGCGGAGCCACACTGATTTTATGGGAAAAACCCAGCTCAAGGGTCAAGTTCTTGCCGGAAAGCACAGCGCGATACCCCACGCCCTCGATCTGGAGCGTTTTCTTAAAGCCTTCAGTAACCCCCACCACGGCATTGTTGATCAGCGAGCGTGTCAGGCCGTGCAAGCCCCGGTTTTCTTTCGAATCATCAGGACGCTTGACCACGATCTGCTGTTTACCGATTTTGACAATCATATTCGGATGAACGGTCATCTCGTTTTTGCCCTTGGGCCCTTCAACCAATATTTTATCACCCTTACGGGTTACCTTGACTCCACCGGACAATGGTATCGGAAGTTTACCAATGCGGGACACGAGGTTCTCCCCCTTCAATTCGACATTTCTTGTTCCAGTTCCAATTTCTAAAAGGACTACCAGAGATGGGCGACAATCTCACCGCCCAGATGCTTCGCCCTTGCCACTCTATCCGTAACCAGCCCCTGCGAGGTGGAAATAATCGCCATTCCCAGACCCCTGCGGACTCTTTTGATATCCGCTGCGCGTTTGTAGACCCGTCTTCCCGGCTTGCTGATTTTTTTCGAGCCGATCATGGCCGGAGTTTCATCCGGACCGTATTTCAGATAGATGCGTAACACGTTCTGCCGGGAGTCAGGGATCTCGCGGAAATTACTGATAAAATTTTCATCCAGGAGAATCCGGGCTAACTCCTTGAGGAATTTCGAACCGGGCACATCCACCCGAATGTGCCGCGCTTTGTAAGCGTTGCGGATTCTGGTCAGCATATCGGCAATCGGATCGGTCATTGTCATAATCTTCTACTTCCTCAAACTTGACGATTGAACGAATTTAAGTCTTTTAATTCCGGCAAACCTGGATAAGCATCCTCGGATCACGGGAGCTTACCAGCTCGCCTTACGAACGCCGGGAATAAGTCCTGCCAGGGCCATTTCGCGGAGGCAGATTCTGCACAGCCCGAACTTTCTGTGATATCCGCGCGCGCGCCCGCAGCGCTGGCAGCGATTATACTGGCGCACCTTGAATTTCGGCTTTCTTTTAGCTTTAGCGATCAAGGATTTTCTGGCCACTTAACTTTCCTCTGCTTGAAAGGCGATAATTAATCTTCCTCTTTCTGTTTTTCAGGCAGGCCGGCCTGCTGAGCACTCAGCCGAAACGGCATTCCGAGTTCTCGCAGAAGGGCAAAGGCCTGGTCGTCCTTATCCGTGGTAGTGATAAAAGTAATATTCATACCGTGAATCTGTTCGATTTTATCATAGTCGACTTCCAGGAAAATCACCTGCTCCCTGACCCCCATCGTATAGTTGCCCCGGCCATCGAAACTTTTTGTGGGAAGTCCGCGGAAATCCCTGATCCTCGGGATGGCGATAGTGATCAGCCTGTCAAGGAACTCCCACATCTTGTCGCGCCGCAGGGTCACCCGGCAGCCGATCCGCATTCCGCTACGCAGCTTGAAATTGGAGATCGACTTTTTCGCAGTGGTAACTATCGCGTGCTGCCCGGCTATCTGATGCAATTCCTCCTGGGCGACTTCCAGAACCTTGGGGTTCTGGATCGCCTGGCCCATGCCCACGTTCAGCACAATCTTTTCCAGCTGCGGCACGTCATGGACATTTTTGATACCGAACTCCTCTTTGAGTTTCGGCTCAACCACTTTCTTGTAATGTTCTTTCAATCTAACCATTGAAACTAAACCTGCTTATGGGTTTTCCAGATGCCAGAGCCAGGGCCGGCGGTAAAAAATCAAACTCAAGCGCCGGTTTTGACCTCGATAACCTCGCCGCTGACCACGCTGATTCTCACCTTGGATTTATTTTCGTCATCCAGCCTGCGGCTCCTGATTCTCGTACCCCGGCCGGCTTTATCATCGTGAAGCATGACATTGCTGATATGGATCGAGGCTTCTTTTTCTACAATCCCGCCCTGGGGGTTTTTCTGGGTTGGGCGGGTGTGCCTCTTGACCATGTTGATCCCCTTGACCAGCACACGGTTCTTATCGGTAATAACTTTGAGGACTTCCCCAGTCTTACCTTTATGGTTACCGCTCAGAATTATGACTTTATCACCTTTGACAATACGCATCATTCACCTTGGTCATTGTCTTGCAGATTTCAGAGAACTTCCGGCGCAAGAGAGATAATCTTCATGAATTGCTTCTCCCTCAGTTCGCGGGCCACAGGACCAAAAATACGGGTTGCGCGGGGTTCTTTGCGATCATCGATAATCACAGCGGCGTTTTCATCGAAACGGATGTATGAGCCGTCCTTGCGGCGTGTCTCTTTCTTGGCGCGCACCACGACCGCTTTGACCACCTCCCCTTTGCGTATGTTCGAATTGGGGATAGCGTCTTTTACCGTAATCACTATGATATCCCCAAGACGGGCATAACGGCGGCGGGAGCCACCCAGCACCCTGATGCAAAGAGCTTTTTTCGCACCCGAGTTATCCGCGATTTTCACAATTGTTTCCTGTTGGATCATTCTTCAACCATTCATCACTGCTAACTAATACCGTTTGAGTTTTATTCTTCCTTAGTGGACAAAACTTCTATCACCCGCCAACATTTATCTTTGCTCAGGGGCCTTGTTTCAACAATCCTGACTAAGTGGCCAACTTTACATTCATTATTTTCATCGTGCACTTTATATTTTTTCGAACGGCGCACGGCCTTGCCGTACATAGGATGCTTGAACTGGCGGTCAACGCGAACCACAACAGTCTTATCCATTTTGTCTCCCACTACCAGACCCACGCGCGTTTTACGGTAATTTCTTTCCATCTCTTTCTCCAGATTCTCTCGTTCCGGGGGGATCCGGAGCGAAGTCTCTCCTTCCGGTTAAACCCGAACTATTTCTCTTTCATAATCGTTTGGCACCGGGCGATATCTCTCCGCATGGTACGCAACTGCATCGGGTTGTCGATTTTATGAACTGCATTGCGGAAAGAAAGACGGAAATACTCCTCTTTCAATTCGCTCAGCTTGATCCTGATTTCATCCTCGGTCATTTCTCTTACTTCATGCGCCTTCATCAGATCCCTCACTGATAATTGCTCTTTCAACAACCCTGCACTTGACAGGCAGTTTATGGGAGGCCAGCCTCAGGGCCTCCAGGGCCAGTTCCCTGCTGACCCCGCCGACCTCAAACATGACCAGGCCGGCTTTTACCACCGCCACCCAACCTTCCGGGTTACCCTTACCTTTACCCATCCGCGTCTCTGCAGGTTTCTTGGTAGTCGGCTTGTCCGGGAAGATGCGAATCCACACTTTTCCACCCCTGCGGATATGCCGGGTCAGGGCGACACGTGCCGCTTCGATCTGCCGGTTGGTGATCCATGCCGGCTCCAGTGCCTGAAGGCCGAATTCGCCGAAACTCACCGAAGAGCCCCGATAGGCTAAACCCCTCATTCTTCCACGCTGTTTTTTTCTGAATTTTACTCTTTTTGGAGAAAGCATCCATTGTCTCCTGGGTTATTGATCCGGCAGTCATCCCGGGCTGGATTAACCCTTTATGCCTTGATTCTTTATATCATCCACCATGCCGGCCTTAGACCGAGGCTGCCTGCTGGGGAGCCTTCTCGCTGCCAGTGCGTTTGGGCTTGATAACCTCGCCTTTGCAGATCCAGATCTTGATACCGATCGTGCCGAAAGTAGTATGCGCTGTACTTATGGCATAATCGATATCGGCGCGGATCGTGTGCAGGGGCACCCGTCCTTCCAGGTATCCCTCGCTCCGTGCGATTTCGGCACCGCCGAGCCGTCCTCCGCAGATGATCTTGATCCCCTGGGCGTTCATGCGCATGGCAGAGGTGACAGCCTTTTTCATCGCCCGGCGGAAACTCACCCGCTGTTCGAGCTGAAAGGCGATACCATCGGCCACAAGCTTGGCATCCAGTTCGGGGTTCTTAATCTCCTCGATCTTGATAAAGATCTCATCCTTGGACAGATGAGCCAGCTCGTCTCTCAGTCTATCGACCTCCTGGCCCTTGCGACCGATAACCACTCCCGGCCTAGCCGTATGAATGATAACTGTCATTTTCTGCGGAGTGCGCTCGATTGAAACCTTCGAGATCGCTGCATGACCACCCAGCCTGCTGTGGATATACTTGCGGATAAGTTCATCCTCTTTCAGGAACCGGGAAAAATCGCGTTCGGCAAACCAAACCGACTGCCAATTTTTAATCGTTCCCAGCCTGAATCCAATAGGGTGTGTCTTTTGACCCACTTGCGTTCTCCTTTAGAATTTAAGTTTCCCGAAGAGGGAGTTAAATCGCCTAACCAGGCAACTCCTACTGCTGCTCTTCGGGTTCCGGTACATCGAGTTCCACTGAAATGTGGCTGGTTCTTTTCAGAATCGGCGTTGCGCGGCCCATTGCGCGTGGTATCCAGCGCTTGTATGTCGGGCCCTGATCGACATGGATGCTTTTGACAATAATTTCTTCCGTGTTCAGATCGAAACTGCCCAACTGGTTGACCGCATTGCTGTAAGCCGACTGCACGAGTTTGCGAACAGGCTTTGCGGCGGCTTTACGGGTGAATCTTAGAATATTGAACGCTTCCTCAAGATTCTTTCCCCGAATAAGATCTATCACCAGTTTCACCTTGCGTGAGGAAATACGCAAAAATCTTTGTTTGGCACTCGCAATCATTTTGCTTTTCTCTACGCTTAGAATTACCTCTTCAGACTAGCCTTGAAAAATCGGAAAAAGCTTTAGGTGCGCAGCCCTGACAGGGGCCTTTATTTTTTCCTGACCGTGCGCTCAGCGAGCTTGCCGCCGTGGCCCCGGAAAAACCTGGAGGGCGAAAACTCACCCAGCTTATGGCCCACCATGTTCTCGGTAATGTAAACCGGGATGAACTTGTTCCCGTTATGCACGGCCAGAGTATGACCGACAAATTCCGGGCTGATCGTGGACCTGCGCGACCAGGTCTTAATCACCTTTTTCTCTCCGCTATCATTCATTTTCTCGATCTTTTTCTGGAGAGAAGGCTCGATATAAGGTCCTTTTTTAAGCGATCTTGTCATAACTGTCTAATTTTTGAGGTTATCTTACTTTCTACGCCTTATGATGTATTTATCCGAAAGCTTATGTTTCCTGCGTGTTTTGTAGCCTTTGGTCGGTTTGCCCCATGGCGTACAGGGGTGCCTTCCTCCGGAGGCGCGGCCCTCTCCGCCTCCCATCGGGTGGTCAACCGGGTTTTTGGCCACACCGCGTACGTGGGGCCTGCGACCGAGCCAGCGCTTGGCTCCTGCCTTACCGAGGGAAATACCCATGCGCTCCTGATTGCCGATCACACCTATCGTGGCCATGCATTCGCGCGGTATGAGTCTAACCTCGCCGGAGGGCAATTTACAGTGCACGAAACGCCCCTCCCTGGCGGCAACCTGGATGCCGGTTCCTGCGCTGCGGGCAAGCTGTCCACCCTTGCCGGGCTTGAGCTCCACGTTGTGCACCATCGTGCCCAGGGGAATCTCGGACAGCGGCAAAGCGTTGCCAGGCCGGATTTCGCTACCCGGACCGGATTCGATCATATCGCCCACGGTAAGACCTTGGCAATGCAAGATGTAGCGCTTTTCTCCATCGATATAGTTAACCAGGCAGATAAAGGCCGAGCGGTTCGGATCGTACTCGATGGAAACCACCTTGCCCTTGATCCCCGGTTTTTTGCGTTTGAAATCGATAATACGGTAGCGCCGTTTATGTTCCCCGCCGCGGTAGCGCATCGTGATATGGCCGTGATGGTTGCGTCCGCCCTTACCGGACAGTGGCGCCAGGAGCGATTTTTCGGGTTCCGACCTGGTAATCAGATCGTAAGCATTGATCGTGCGAAACCTGCTTGCATCTGTAAACGGTTTTAATTTCCTCAGTGCCATTTCACATCCAATTGTTTAATCAACTAGACACCCTCAAACAGTTCGATTACCTCGCCCTCTTTCAAGGTGACGATGGCTTTTTTCCAGTCGGCGCGCTTGCCGGTAAAACGGCCCATTCGCTTAGCTTTACCGATCCTGTTCTGTATGCGCACTGAGGACACCTTCACCTCGAAAAGCGACTCAATAGCCGCTTTCACCTCGAGTTTGTTTGCCCCGACAGCCACCTCGAAACAGTACTGATTATCGGTTTCCCGCAGACGGTCACTTTTTTCTGTCAGCAGGGGCCGCTTCACTATCTGATACGGATTTTTCATTCGGTTTTTGCTCCAGTTTCTTGATTACGCTTTTTTCGATTATCAGTTTACCGGCCAGCATCACATCGTGTACATTGCACTCAGCAAAAGGTTTGATTTCAACTCCGGGGATATTGTGCACCGATTTGCAGAGTAGCGGCTTGTAGCCGTCACTCATAATCAGCACACGGCTGTCTGATGCATCGGCGCTCCTGATAATTTCGGCCATCCGCTTGGTGGACGGTTCGGTGAATTCGAGGTTTTCGACCACCACAATCGCCCCCTCTTCATCTGCCTTTGCACTCAGCGCGCTGCGGAAAGCCACGCGGCGAACCTTTTTCGGCACCTTGATACTGTAATCTTTGGATTTGGGTCCGAAAATAATGCCGCCACCTCTCCAGAGCGGGCTTCTCCGTGTTCCCACCCTGGCCCTTCCGGTGCCTTTCTGACGCCACGGTTTGCTACCGGAATAATTGACCTGACTACGGTCCTTGGTGGACGCATTCCCCTGGCGCTGATTGGTGAGCAGGGCATTGACCGAGTAATAAACTGCCCCTTCAGAGACTTTCGCTCCAAAATAGCTTTCAGGCAGGGCTATTTTACCGGCCTTGGCTCCATTTTCCTTTAAAACCGCTATCTGTTTCATCTGATCCTCAAACTAATATTCCGGGCAGCTGTCTTTTGGCACCGGGCTTGTTTTTCTTGTAAACGGTCACCAGGGCGCTGGTTGGGCCGGGCACCGCACCTTTGACAAATAGGTAATTGCGTTCGGGATCAACCTTGGCCACCTTGAGATTCAATATTTTACGATTTGTATTGCCGTATTGGCCAGGCATTTTCTTATTCTTCATCACTCTTGAGGGACTGGCTGATGCGCCAATCGAACCGGGCTTACGGTGCGAGGTGCTGCCATGGGTAGCATCTCCGCTGCTGAATCCGTGGCGCTTGACCACGCCCTGGAATCCGCGTCCCTTGGTGGTAGCGCCGACATCCACCCCTTCCCCCTCGGTGAAAATCTCCACATTGAGTTGCTGGCCCAGTTCATAGCCGGATACATCATCCACGCGGAACTCGCGCAGCACACGCGGCAGGTATCCCTTCAACTTTCTCAGGTGGCCCATGACCGGTTTGGTGACGTTCTTTTCACTCTTCTGCCCAAACCCGAGCTGAAGGGCGTTGTAGCCGTCGCCATCGATTGTTTTGATCTGGGTTATCTGGCAAGGCCCGGCCTGAATAACCGTGACCGGTATCATCATACCACGCTCGTCAAAAATACTCATCATCCCAAGTTTTTTGCCTATCAATCCAAGCATCACTACCTCTTTAAGACATACAGTAGAACAGGAGCAGACAACCAAACGCAGCTGCCTTAAAGAAACAGGTTCCAACCGCCTGATCAGACCTTTATCTCGATGTCCACGCCTGCCGGAAGGTCGAGCTTGGTCAGAGCATCAATCGTCTGAGGCTTACTGTTGTAAATTTCGATAAGCCTTTTGTGAGTTTTGATCTCGAACTGCTCCCGGCTTTTCTTGTCGACATGCGGTGACCTGTTGACAGTGATAACATTGCGCTTGGTCGGCAGGGGAATCGGCCCCACAACCTCAGCGCCGGTTTCGATCACAGTTTTAACAATTTCCTCGGTCGAACGGTCGATCAAAGCATGATCGAAAGATTTAAGCCTTATGCGAATTTTCTGTCCCTGCACGAAATCCTCACGGGTCTGAATTACTTGATAATCGCGGCAACCACACCGGCACCTACAGTCCGGCCTCCCTCACGTATCGCAAAACGCAACTCCTTCTCCATCGCTATCGGAGAAATCAACTCTATCGTCAACTCCACATTATCTCCAGGCATC
>JAUVUV010000506.1 GCA_030604975.1 Candidatus Glassiibacteriota bacterium
GCTCGCGCTCTGGTACGATGAACTCCGCCGCAGAGCCGCTCAGTTCGAAGCCGCGATGGATGCTGCCTCTCTGGGGAAAATTTCCGGGGCAGTGGGAACTTTCGCACACCTGGACCCCAAAGTGGAGGTATATGTCTGCGAAAAACTCGGCCTCAAACCGGCAAAGGTGAGCAACCAGATTGTCCAGCGGGACGTGCATGCCGAATACCTTTCCGCGCTGGCTGTACTTGCCGGGTCAATAGAAAAATTCACTGTCGAAATCCGGCACCTTCAGCGCACGGAGGTACTCGAGGCCGAGGAGTTTTTCTCCAAGGATCAGAAAGGCTCCAGCGCCATGCCCCACAAGCGCAACCCGATAATCTGCGAAAGGCTTTCGGGCATGGCCCGCCTGGTGCGCGGCAACTGCCTGGCAGCCATGGAAAACCAGGCTCTCTGGCATGAGAGAGATATCAGCCACAGCAGTGTCGAACGGGTGATCCTGCCCGACAGCACGATGACCGTTTACTACATGTTGAAAAAATTCGGCGAGCTGGTGGAGCAGTTGATCGTTTATCCCGAAAACATGGGAAAAAATCTGAACCGCCTGCACGGACTGATCCATTCACAGCGGGTTCTGCTCGCCTTGGCCAACAAAGGCCTTAGTCGCGAGGAGGCATATCGTATTGTTCAGAGAAACGCTATGCGGGTATGGAAAGAAGATATCGATTTCCCGGAGCTTCTCAAGCAAGACAAAGAGGTGAACGCTCATTTGAGCCCCCAAGAACTGGAAGAACTTTTCGCAATCGAGGTTCATACCAGGCACGTGGATTATATTTTCCAGCGCGCGGGACTCTTTGACTGAATGTTTTGAATTTAATGATCAGGAATTGAACTCTCAGGTTCACCATAAGAATTCATTACCGGTGAGGACGCGAAAATGGATGTTGTGAGAGAAACCAACCTGGGAATCGGCAAGTTGCGCAGGGGCAAGGTGCGCGACTGCTACCAGCTCGATGGGCACATTCTGCTCGTGGCCACCGACCGGATCAGCGCATTCGATGTCGTGATGCCGAACGGGATCCCCAACAAAGGCAAGGTTTTGAGCCGTCTGAGCAAATTCTGGTTCGACAAGACCAGCCACATCGTGGACAACCATGTTGTGACAACAGAGGTGGAGGAGATTATCGAGCGCATACCAGAGCTTGCCGACAAGGAAAAGCTCCTCCGCGGCAGGACGACTCTTGGCAGGCTTGCCCAACCGATCGCGGTCGAATGCGTGGTACGGGGATACCTCGCAGGCAGTGCCTGGACTGAATACAGGGAAAAGGGTACAGTGGCCGAAGTCGAGATGCCGGAGGGTATGCTACGCTCTCAGAAATTCGACACCCTGCTCTTTACACCGGCGACAAAGGCAGAAAGCGGTCATGATGAGAACATCTCGATCGGCAGGATGAAAGCGATGATTGGCAGGGGGCTCGCCGAGCAGATGATCGAGGCCTCTCTCAAACTCTACAATTTCGCTTCCGATTATGCGGCCACGCGTGGGATGCTGATTGCCGACACCAAGTTCGAATTCGGACTGCTGGACGGCAAACTGATCCTGATCGACGAGATATTGACTCCGGACAGCAGCCGTTTCTGGCTTGGTGAAAATTACAAGCCCGGTGAAGATCAGCAAGGTTTCGATAAACAGCCGCTCAGGAACTGGCTTCAAAAATTAACCGACCAGGGCAAGTGGGACAAGAACCCGCCGGGTCCGGAGTTGCCCGAGGATGTGATAACCTATATGAGCAATCTTTACAAGAGTGTTTATAAGCTATTGACAGGCGAAGATATCGCCTGAAGGGAAGAATACCGATAAATGCTGATCGCTCGCGAGGGGTTGTCGATAATCCTTTCTTTTATCGGCGTTCATGTGATATTTCTGGCAGGCGGCCTGATTTCTGGTAGCTCTGAAAACTGGCTGTCCCCCCGTTTTATCCTGTTTGCTCTGGCCGCTGTGTTCGCCCTGCTGGCTCTTTTCAGCATTTACTTTTTCCGCGATCCTGAGCGCAAAGTACCACAGGGCGAAAAGCTGGTAGTCAGCCCTGCCGACGGCAGAATACTGGGTTTGGATCAGGTTGAAGAAGAGTTCTTTATCGGCGCGCCCGCGCAACGGGTGAGCATTTTCATGAATTTATTCGACGTGCATGTCAACCGCTCTCCCATTGAAGGGACAGTGCGTTACAAGGATTACCGCAAGGGAAAGTTTTTTAACGCC
>JAUVUV010000142.1 GCA_030604975.1 Candidatus Glassiibacteriota bacterium
ATCAAATCTCGCGATACCCGGTTCTTGTATGCTGTTCCGAGCGTTCTCTATTGTGGCGGCCCGGAAGGTTTCAACCTGATCAGGCTTAACATGAGCAAAAACATGGACTATAAACATTATATTCTCCTATGATAAAAGTTCACTCCAAAGATTAATTTGAATGGCTGTCAAGGCTTCGCCGAAGGTGGATACTGGACTGCCTACAGTGCTCTGTCGGCATCATACTCCAGCCCGATGGCGGCGCGCCAGCGGTCGAGAGTTTCCATGTTACCCAGGGTGTCTTGCCAGGTCATCGCCGGCGGGGGCGCCTGGCCGGAGTGGAGATGCTCGGCCACAGTGTCTGCCTCAATCGAGTAGAGCCATTCCGAGGTGCTGATTTCTATAGTCTCCGCTTTTTCTTCGCCGTTTCTATGGATTAAAAGGCGCGAGGTTCCACCTTTGATCCCGCTGCAGAACCATGGGGAGAGCACCTCGATCCGTCCCTCGGAGCCGTAAATGTGTACCGTATTGTCCTGCGTAAGCTGTACACCGGCGGCAAGCTGGGCCAGGATATCTCCGGGAAATCTGAGAGTGGCCGCGGCGTATTCATCCACTCCGCTTTCTTTTCCAATATGCGCCATACCCTGCACCTCGAGCGGCTCTTCGAAATTTTTACCCAGGGCCGCGCCTGCAATCAGGCGGGAGATACTTACCGGATAGCAACCGACATCCAGGATACCGCCGCCGCCGAGTTTCTTATTCAGCTTAAGCCCTTCGAGTTCATAGGTTCCATGGTAGCTGAAAGTGGCGCGGATCGCCTTCACCTCACCGACAGCGCCATTTTTAACCAGATCCACAAGTTTCCTTGTCTGAGGATGGCAGCGGTACATAAAGGCCTCCATCAGGAAGACCCCGTTGGTTCGGGCAGCCTCCACGATTGAGGCCGCCTCGCGGTGGTTCATTCCGATCGGTTTTTCGCAGAGCACGTGCTTGCCGGCATGCGCGGCGCGGATTGCCCACTCGGCATGCAGGGGGTGCGGCGTGGCCACATATACTACCTGTACGGCCGGGTCTTCGATAACAGCCTGGTAACTATCGTAATATTTTGCTATGCCGAACTCCCGGGCGAACTGTTCAGCACGCTCCAGGCTGCGGCTGCCAACCGCGGCAACCCGGCCTGTGCGAGATTTGAACAACCCCCGGGTGAACTTGCGGGCGATCTTGCCCACAGTGATTATTCCCCAGGCCAGTTTTTCCGTGCCGGATTCCATTCACTCCTCCAAATCCTCGGAATTTTTTCAACATTTCTTGAGAAAGGTGGGAAGGGAAACTTTCTTGATGGATATTACCACCATCAGGGAGCAAGTCAAGGCGTCAGGTAAGATAATTACTCGCTTTCATAGCCTGAGAGGAGAAAAGCAGAAGATTTTCTTGATTTTTCTGATTATCATGATAAAATATTAACTTGTGGTTATTCGGAAAAGTGATTCAAAATTGTATTTGTAAAGTATCCACATGGGATAGGGGTTATGTTATGAAGTCAGATTACTTTCCTGTTCCGCTCCAAAAAATAGTAGTTGACTCCTATCCGGATTTCGATCTCTTTATCAAGCGCCAGGATCGGTTCGTCCTCTGCCGCAAGGAAGGCTATAAGTTTGGGCAAGAAAATCTAGATGATCTGATCGAAAATAATGTTGTCTCGCTGTACGTGGAGAAAAAAGATCTCGAGCGCTACGAGGAATACAGGAAGCGAATGCCGGATGAAGTAGAGGAGGAGGCGGCATCCGAGGAAAATGAACAAGTGGATTTCACCAAGGCCCATGAGATAGAGCGATACCACGAGATCATGGACGATTTCTTCGTGGTAAACCACAATCTTTTTCAGAAGAGTGAGGAGGTGGATTTTCCGATTTACTATCATGTGGGCAACAATGTCAATTTGTTTTCCGAGTTTGAAAAGAAATCGGAAGGTCCCTGGGAACTGACTGACCAGATAAGTGTCTCGACCAGGGAACTATTGATTCGAAGACAGGACATACACAACTATCAGGCGTTTATCAACAGGTTAATGAGCACTTCGAAAGGAGCGGGGGATAATCAGGAACTGAGGATCATGCGCAAGGCCGTGGTGCTTCGCGAGATGAGCAAGGTCGTGATTCAGGAGATACTAGATGATCCTCGAAGCGGTGAGAAATTAAAGAAATTGAGAGATCAGGTATATCAAACAGCGGACTTTGTTCTCGAGAACGTAGACTCTTTTTACTCTCTGATGATTATCCACTCTCACGACTTTTACACCTATACCCACTCGTTAAACGTGAGCACACTTTGCGTGGGATTCGGTTCCGCGCTCGGCCTGTTAAAAAGCCCGGACCTGGAGTTGCTGGCTCTGGGAGGGGCGCTTCACGATGTTGGCAAGAGCCGGGTCGACACCAAGCTGATCAACAAGCCGAGCAAGCTGACCCCGGAAGAGTTCGGGGAAATGAAAAAGCACGTGCTGCTGGGGCTCGATCTGCTGAAAGAACATCACCATTTGCCCAAGGAGGTACTCGAGACCGTGGGCCAGCACCACGAGAAACTCACAGGAACCGGGTATCCTAACAGCTTGAAAGGTGATCAGGTTTCATATTTCGGCCGCATCTCGGCACTAGTGGATGTATACGATGCACTGACCACGGAACGTCCATACAAGAAGGCACTTACCCCGTTCGAGGCGCTGAATATTATCTCCCGCATCCAGGGTGAATTCGACGAGGAGTTGATGAAAAAATTCATCATGATGCTGGGTAAGCAATTGGCAAAGGGTTGAATCGGTCGAAACTTCCAGATAAATCGGCAGGATAGAAAAAACAAAGCCCCGGGTTCGGATAAGCCCGGGGCTTTATTCTTTCAACGAGCAGGTTCACTGGGCTCAACCTTGCCCATCCCGTGGAGAGTGCCGATATAGGCGATCACACCTCTCACGGTCATCTTGCGGTAAAGGCCGTGCTCCTCTGGCATATAGCCGATTCTATCCCTTACCCTTTCGATCGAGGATTCCCCAAGCACGCGCACCTGTCCGCTGTCAGGGTGGATGATATCCATGATCATCCTGATCGTGGTGGTTTTGCCGGCGCCGTTGGGGCCGAGAAAGCCGTAGATGCAGCCGGTGGGAAGGTTTGCGCTGAGGGAGCGCACGGCTTTCACGTGGCCGAAACTCTTGCTGATACTGTCGATTATCAGAACGTCGCCGGGCATGAGTATGTCCTCTATCCTGGGACAGGGTGATAATGAAGAGAGAGGAATATTGTTTCAAATTCCCGCAATATAATTTTTGTGCCTGGAATTACAATGCTGTTATCAGTTTCTATCATTATTGACGAAAAAAAGTGCAATAAGGATTTAAAAAATCATATCAGACTCCAGGAGACATACAGGGGTAAAGCGTGAAATAAAACTCAAGAGCAGACAATGAACCCTTAACTCCCAAACGGGAAGGAGATGCTATCGGGATCATTGCGCAAGGCTACGGCCTTTCCAGCGCGCAATCAACAGGGAGAGCGCGTCCGTGATATTGGATTTTCCGTCCCTGTTAAAATCCGCGGCCAGGCTGCCGGGATTTGCAAGTTGAAACTTTAGCAGATCGAGTACATCGAGAACATCCAGGTTGCCATCCAGATTGAAATCGCCGGGCACTTCGTTTCTGGCGAAATATCCCTTGATGAGTTTTACCAGGGCAGTCTCGGAGCGCTCGGTTGGATTAACCCTCTCTTCCGGGTCCATCTCGAGATCCATGTGGTGCCATTCCCGGTAGGAATAGTAGGACCAGCCGATATTTTCCTCCTCCAGCAGGTCAATCCAGTCCTTCATCCATTGTTCTGCTCCCAGGGCCCAGCGCGCCACGCCGAACTCCCCGCACCAGATCTTCACGTTATGCCTGTCGCGGAATTCTACGGCTTTTTGGACGTAGGGGCGAATTTTCTCCTTGTCCCAGTACTCACTGCCCCATTCACTCACGATCAGGCCGGGATAGACTCTCTGCTTCCATTGCGACTCGGTGGTGCTCATGTGCTTGCCGCCGCTGCGCTGGTGAGTGAAATCCATCGGCCCGTAGAAATGGAAGCTGTAAACCGTGTTCGCATCGCCGGTGGGCTCGAGGTGGTCAAAGCCGTCCGGCCAGCCCCAGCCCGGGGGTTCGACAACGATCGTGTGAACCGAATCGATCTGCCTGATCGCCTCTGTCAGTTCTTTAGCGTATCCTGACCATTCGGTCTGGGCGAGATTGTCGTGGGGCTCGTTCATCAGGTCGTAGGCTATGCCCTCGCTGTCGGCGTAGCGCACAGCGACTTCTTTCCAGAAATCGCGGTATGCGGCTTTCAATTGCTCGTTGGTGAAAAAGGTGTCATTGTTGTCGAAAGAGGCGCTGAATGAAAACACAGTGTAAAGCCGGTATTCCAGGCAGAGGTCGATCAGCCTGAAAACATCCTCCCTGGTCTGCTGGCTCACCTGGTAAGGCAGGCTGTCCGGGATGATGTTATTTATCAGAATCCGCACCGAGTTGGCCCGCCAGTTGAGTGCGAAATGCGCGATGTCCTCCTCGGAATAACGGCCGGGATAGCCGACACCGACTCCGAGATTGGCTCCCCGTAAAATTCTATCCGGCCAGGGTGAAGGGTAGGCGATTTCTATTTTACAAACGGCCAGAACTAAAGCCAGACAAATTGCCAGTCTCATTTTTCGGCTTCCCATCTTTACGTTTAATCCATAGCAGTCACGGGCGTGCCGTGCCACACGCTCCCGAGAAAGAATCCGAAGATCGGAAATAAAGCCAGAGGCCGAACTTTGGCAGCTCTCATGAGAGGACTCCTGGTGAATGAATATATAGAATATCAGGTATTATCCAGGCAGAAGCGCTGCACCGTAAAGAGGGGCAAGATGTTCGAGCTTGCTTCTGGCGACTGTCGTGGCGTTTCTCTCGATCCGGTGCCTGTGGATAACATCTTTCATCGGCCCGGCGAACAGGTCCCAGGCCCGGGCCACCGAGCCGCCGATAACGATCACCTCCGGGTTCAGCAGGTTGACCAGGTAAGAAAGGCCGCGGCCCAGGGCCAGGCCCATTTCTGCGAACAGCTCCCGGGCAATTCGGTCGCCCTGGACGGCTCTTTGATGAATTTCTTCGCCGCTTAGTTTCTCCCCTGTGGCCTGAGCGTACTTTTTGACAAGCGCAGTGCCGGAGACGTGATTTTCGAGGATTTCTCCCTCGTACGGGCATTTCCAGATTTCACCGGCGCAGCGGTCGTTGCCGTGGAGAAGCTTTCCGCCGATCACTATTCCCACACCCAGGCCGGTGCCGAGAGTCACCCCGCAGCAATCCAGGCAACCGGCGGCTGCCCCACGGACTCTTTCGCCGAGGACAAAACAGTTGGCGTCCTTTTCCATATTAACCGGAATACCGATTTTTTCAGCCAATACTCGAGAGAGCGGATAATCGGTCATGGTGGGCAGGTTGGGGGAGGAATCGATCAGCCCCTTGTCGTACTGGATGGTTGTGGGTACCCCGATCCCGACCCGGGCGACATTTTCGATGGGTTCCCCAAAGGCTTTCAAGGTTTCCATAAAGTTCACGCAGATATTCTCCACCACCTTTTTCGGGCTTAAATGGGCGTCAGTAGGGGATTCCACCGGAGGCCCAAGAATTTCGCCCTCAGGAGAAAAAAGGCCTGAAATGATCTTGGTACCCCCGAGATCGACAGCTCCGAGAAGGTTTCCCATAGTAGATGAAATGTTGTCCAGAGGCCAAATTAGAGGGGGAGGATTTCCAGATTGAAAAATACCGCATACTGTGCTAAATCTACAACTAAAAAATTCGCTGTCGGAAGGGTACAGATATATTTATTGAAAACAGTACTGTCCGGTTAACTAACAGGCAGAAAGAAAAAGATTATTTTATACTTCTTTTGGTGGCAAAAGAAGCAAAACCATTTCTTTTATAACTAAAAGAAACAAAAGTTAATCCTGCATTTGTCTCTTTTACTTCGCTCCTTACAAGCTCGCCTGATTCTCACTTGTCAGAACCAAGCCGAATCAATGGCATGCCCACCGGTCTAGCTCTACTCTGCCTGGGATGGAAATTACCTGGCCTTTACACGCTCGGAGTGGAGTTTCTCGAACATGCACCCCCTGATCAGGCGGCCTGCGGCCG
>JAUVUV010000474.1 GCA_030604975.1 Candidatus Glassiibacteriota bacterium
ACCTGTGTGCCGAAATTCGGTTCTCTGGAACGTTATTAATAAGATTTCCCGGAAATGTCAAATTAATCAGGACGGACAATCTTTTGATTTATCAGGCCGGGGGAATTAATTTTACTTGAATAAATGTAAAATAAGTTCAAAAACTTGACATGTCCTTTTCTACTGCTTCAGCGCAGGAGGGATCAATCATGGCTGACAAAGTCAAAGTCGGTATTATCGGCTCCGGGTTCGAGGCTGATATCCATGCAGCCGCATTCAGGATCATGCCCGAGGAGGCAGAGGTGGTTGCTGTGGCCTCACCGAGTCCGGGCCACGCCCAAGAGCTGGCAAAGCGTTACGACATCCCCAGGGTTTTCCAGGACTACAGGGAGATGCTGAAAGAGCGCGACATCGAGATGGTCACTATCACCGCGCCAAACTACCTCCATGCCGAAATGACTGAGGATATCGCCAGCGCAGGCAAGCATGCTGTCTGTGAGAAACCACTTTGCATGACTCTCGAAGAAGCAGATCAGATGATCGAAATCTGCCGGAAAAAGGGCGTGCTTCTGCTGTATGCTGAGGAGCTGTTTTTCACCCCGAAATATGTCAAGGCCAAGGAGATGGCCGACCAGGGGGCATTCGGCAAGGTTTACCTGGTCAAGCAGAGCGAAAAGCATTTCGGGCCTCATTCCGACTGGTTCTGGGATATGGCTAAGGCCGGAGGCGGAGCGTTGATGGATCTCGGCTGCCACGGTATAGCTTTCTGCTACTGGTTCCTGGACCGGCCTTCAATCAAGAGCGTGCAATGCCACATGGGCACCTATGTCCACGCAGACAAAACCAGGGGCGAAGACAACTCGATCTGCATTCTCGAATTCGACAACGGCGCTGTGGGTCTGGTCGAGGACAGCTGGGCGCGCCGGGGCGGGATGGATGACCGGATCGAGGTATTCGGAGACGGCGGGATGACCTATGCGAGCCTGCTGATGGGCAATGCTCTGCCTACTTACAGCGAGTACGGCTACGGCTACGCAGTGGAGAAAGCCCCCACCACCAAGGGCTGGACCTACCCGGTTTTCGAGGAATTGTGGAACTATGGCTTCCCGCAGGAGATGCGCCACTTCGCCCGCTGTGTGCGCGGCAGGGAGGAGCCGATTGCAACCGGCGAGGACGGCCGGGTGGTGATGGAGGCGATATATGCAGGCTACGCCTCTGCAGGCAGGGGAGAGAAAATCTCGCTGCCATTCCGGCCTCAGGGCGTTAAACGGCCGATCGATCTCTGGCTTGCTGTTTGAAATGCGGCTGGAAAGGATTCAGCGGTTAAATTCAAAACAAACTATTCGTATATATATTTGACGATCCAGGGATCGTTTGTGTCCTCCTGCCACTTGCGCAGGCGTGCTCTCAAATTATCCAGAATATCCTTATATTGTGGGTTATCCGCAACATTTACCACCTCGTGGGGATCGTTCTCCAGGTCGTAGAGTTCCCCTTTCGGGCGGTGGATGTATTTCTCAACCTCCCGCACTCCCATTCTCTTGTCACCGCGTCGGAGTATTCCCTGCCAGGTAGCGGATTCATAAAGGTCCGAGGCGAAGGGAAAGTCCAACTTGTGGGCGAGATTAAGGATATACTTGTATTTCCTGGTACGAATCACTCTCATCGGGTAATACATCGTGATTTCATGGAATGTGTGCGAGGCAAAGACCGTATCCCAACCTGCAGGGTTTTCCTGTTCTAACACAGGAAGTATCGAGCGGCCCGGAAGATCGTAAGGCGGGGGGCTTGCACCGGTCCAGTCCAGAACTGTCGGCATGATGTCGATATAGCTCACCATGGCGTCGTTGACTATCCCGTGCCTGCGCTGGGTGGGCGAGGAGATTATCATCGGCAGCCTGATCCCGGGATCGTAGAGGTTTGTCTTCGCGCCGGGGAAGGGGATTCCATTGTCGCTGATATAGATAATCAGCGTGTTGCCGGCCCGGCCGCTTTTTTCAAGAGCCTCGAGCAGGAAACCGATACCCTGGTCCAGACGGCTGACCGACTGGTAATCAGCCGCCAGTTCCTGGTGAACCTCGGGCTTATCCGGAAGATAGGGCGGCACGATAGTATCCCGGGGATCGTAAATTTCCTTTTTTACATTGGAGTAGTCGATTGCGTTGCTTTTAACCCAGTCCCGGTGCGGGTCCGAGTAGGCGACTACCAGGAAAAAGGGTCTCTCGGGCTCTGAAAAGAAAAATTCCCGGGCCTGCTGCGCCATGCTCCAGACATCCCGGTTGCCTTGCAAGGCCTTGATCGATTTGTAGCCAACATCCGAGGTGATCAGCTCCTGGAACGGGTAGACTTGGCGCGGCTGTACATGGAACTTGCCGATAAGCCCCGTGTGGTAGCCTTGCTCGTTGAGAACAGCTGGCAGGCCTCTGACCCAGCTGTGTGTGTGAAGGTTGGCCGGGCCGTGCTGATGGCCGTACTGGCCGTTGGTATGGTTGAAAAGTCCGGTGAAAATAACAGACCGGCTGGCGCTGCAGGAGGCCACTGTAGAAACAGCGGAGGTAAAGCGCACGCCTTTTTTTGCCCGAATGTCCATGGGAGGGGTGGTCAGCAGCGGGTTCCCATAGCGGCCTGAATCCG
>JAUVUV010000470.1 GCA_030604975.1 Candidatus Glassiibacteriota bacterium
CGACATTTTCCAGGGTGAGCCGGTCGAGAAGGTTGCGCCGACGTTAACGCTCGCTATCGGCCTGGGCTTGCGCCTGCCGTAATAATAAAGGCAAACCTGTTAACTATAATTGATTTTTGAATCCAGACGATGATCAAGATCAATCTCCTTCCGCCTGAAAAGCGGAAAAAACTCAAAAAAGTAGCTCCGGCCAAGAAAAAGGCTGGAATGCCGGCGCTGCTGAAGATCAAACTCAAGCTTGATCCTTTAGTGGTCTCGGTGGCAGCTCTGATAATCGCCGTGGTGCTGATCGTCGGTTCGTTTTTCTGGCTCGGGCACAAAGAAAGCAGCTTGAAAGAGCGGCGAGATACCCTGCAGATCAAACTCAACCGCCTCAACCAGGTGATCCATCGTATCGATAACCTGAAACTCCAGACCAAGCAGGTACGGGACAGAATGGAGGTAATCCTCGAGGTTGATAGAAACCGCTTCCTCTGGCCGAGGATATTGGATGAAATCAGCTCGGCCCTGCCCCGCTATACCTGGCTGGAGTCGATAACGGAAATTACGCCTTTCCCCCAGCTCACCCTGCGGGTGGAGGGCAACACCATGTCGAACCTGCTGCTTAGCGAACTGATAAGCAAACTCGAAAACAGCTCCATGCTCACGGATATCAGGCTGATCAGTTCGGCCGAGCGTGTCCACGGCAGCTACCAGACGAAATATTTCGTGCTGGAGGCGGATTGTGCGCTCAACGAGGAGGTTTCCGATACAACGGCGGTCGCCGCCAGAACACCGTGAATATGTGCCCACGGTGCGCACCGAAAATCCAAACTTGCGACGAGGTTAAAATGGCTCACCAAAACATCTGGAAGGCTTTTATCATAACATTCGCAGGCTTAGGACTCCTGGCTTTCTCCTCCTGCGATAACGCACACAATGTCCACGCGGGCACTCTGGTAACAGTGGAAGGATACGTTTTTATCTCCCGTACACAGCGCACCGGGGCGCCAGACGTAAAAGTGATTCTCGAAAAGTCCGAGGAAAGCAGCACGCCGGCGGAGATTCCTGATGTGATTGTAACCACCGACAATAACGGCCGCTGGGAGGCGCGTTTCACCCTGAGCTACCCCGGCGGCGGCGGAGTGACAGACATCCAGCCACAATATGTGGAAGAGAGCATGCGGATCCTGATGGTGAGCAACGAAAACAAATTCTTCGACCTGGGCTCCGGGTTCACCTTCCAGGTCGGCGAGACCTACAAAATCTGGGACGTGTTCCTTGAGGATTTCGGCGCGCCGGAAAAAGAATGATTCTCTGGAGATGAAGCGAAACCGGACAATGCTGAATTAAACATTTGAATCTGTATTACCAGCTCGATAGAGGAAAAGATTAAAAATGGCTCTGAACACCAGCGATCCCAAATTTCAGAAAGCAGCGCTGATCATAATTTTCGTGCTCGGCGCCTGTTACGGCTACTTCGCTTACGTCTACGGTCCGAAAGTGGAGAAGATAGAAAAGGTCGACTCCGAGCTGAAAAAAGTCGAGCAGAGTGTGGCAGCCGCCGATGCTGTGGTGCAGGCTGCTGATACGCTTCTTATTCAACAGGAGCTGACCAAACGGCAGGGCGAACTGGCCATGGTGGAAAAACTGCTTCCATCAAAGGAAAACCTTCCTGAACTCCTCGAGACGGTCGTCCGCCTCGGCAATCAGGCTGGTGTCGATTTCGCCTTATTCGAACCTCAGACACCGATCCAGCACGAAGTCTACCAGGAACAGCCGTACAAGGTTACACTGCGCGGCGGATTCCACCAGACCGCGCGATTCCTGGCAGAGGTGGCTGGACTAGGCCAGATTATCAAGCCAATGGGCATGAGCATGGTTCGCGACACGCGTGAGAGCCCCGGCCCGAAAGAAACCCTGACCGCGGAACTGACTCTGACCACATATCTGATGATCCCGGCGCAGAAACAAGCTTCCGCACAAGGGGGTCAGGAAAAATGATACGGAAAGCTGCATATATAACAATTACACTACTGTTGTTTGCCGCAAGCTTTGCAGCCACGGCCCGGGATACGGAAAAAAAAGCCGCGGCAGGCCAAGCTGCCGATAGCGTGTCCGCTGTCTCGAAAGCTGACACCACTCTGACCAAAGCCGATAGCGCCCTACTCCTGGAAAAAAAACTTTCGGCCCAGGATTATATGTCACGGCGCAAGAAGTTCAATTATCCCCGCACGAGCCAGGAGGATCCATTTGATTTCCCGATGGGAAAAACCGCTACGAGCGAGGTGCTAGGCCCCATTATCAGCGAACTCATGTTGACCGGGGTGCTCTATACACCCCATGGCCCGAGAATCGCGATCATGAGCACGCCCACCGGCGACAGTTTCATTCTGCACGAGGGCGACATGCTGGGTATCGCGGAAGTGCTCTCGATCCAGAGGACCAGTTTAACCTTCAGGATGCGGGAGTTCGGCCAAATTAGAGATATCGTTATAGAACTAAAACCACTCGCGGAGGAAAATAATGTTAAATCTCCTGAAGCTGCCGGAGGTGTCAGCCGGCAGGTGGAGACCCAAGAGGAGTATGATGAGTCCGGCGGGCCTCCCCCTCAAGGCCGTTAGGCTTATTGTCCTTACATCAATCCTGGTTCTTGCAGCAGCATCTC
>JAUVUV010000255.1 GCA_030604975.1 Candidatus Glassiibacteriota bacterium
CAGCGACAACGTACATCTTGTACTTGCGTGCCAGTTCGCCGAGCTTTTCCGTGGTCGGTCCGGGTATCGGTTCGGCGACATCCGGATAGCCGGCATTCCGCACTCCGGCCAGGTTGATCCCCTCGCCTAAGCAGACTATGTCGCAGTCTTTCTGGCCGGCTTCCTCGACCAGTGGCAGGTAAGAGGCCACGCTTTTTTCAGGACTGTCATATTTACGGTCAGGCTTAAAATTCGCTGTTGCCACCCGCACCATCCTTTTCCCCGGATCGGGCACCTCGGCCAGGCTGATCTTATCCCACCAGACCGTTCCCTGCGGGCAGTAGCTCAAGTAGAGTTCGATACACACGCTCGCTGCGCCTTCCGGTGCCTTGAATAAGCCCTCGTTTTTCTCCCAGCCTCCTGAACCTTGCGCTTCCGGTACGTATTCAGGCTGGTGCACACGCTTGCCCTCTGCGTCCAGCCAGTCCAGGCGCGACAGCACCTGCTGCCTCGGGTAGGGCACGCTCAGGGCCTGGTACCAGGCCTCGAACCGGTAGAAGCTGCCGGGCTTGATCCCGGAAACCACCTTGCGCCAGCAGCCATGTGCAGAGTTGTTGGAGGCGCCGCTAATCCCCAGGCAACCAGGTTCCCCCAGGTTTTGCAGCTCGGAGGTAAAAAATTGCGGCCGCGTTTCATCCCGCTGGCTCCAGCTAGTCCAGCCTGGCACGCTTGATGGATCCTCAGTTACAGGGAAAGATTCGGCCTGCAAGATTACCGTGCAACCCGTACTGGAGGATTCAGCCGGGCAAGGTTGCCACAGGCCCTGGAGGCAAAGAGTGAAAACGATTAACAGAGCACTTGGAAAAAGAATCCTATAGCTGGATCTGCTCCTGCGTTGACCGGCTTGCTGCATTTTTTGGCTCCTGTCTTGAATTGATTTAACTGCAACGATTCGCCGGCTTAAGTATACCCTCGGCAATGGCAACGGTCAAGCTGTCCCCTACGGTAATAATTGCCTATTGATTTTTCTCCGGCTGGTGAATAAGTTCAAGAAAAACCTAAAAACTTGATATACCGGGTTGATAGTTTTTTAAAAGCCGATCATTAAAGAGGAACATTTCTCAGCGGTCGGTTTTAAAAGATAATAATTCATCTCTTTAAAACTGGAACGGAGAGGTTTTAACAGAAATCACATCTTGAGGGAGAGCTTGATTAATCGTATCTATCCGGTCGCAATTTCAAACGACCACGGGTTCGTTTAAAGCCTTGATATCAGGCTACGTTACAGGAAATGAGGCGATGACACAAGAAGGAAAACAGGTGGTCAGTAAACTGGTGAAAGGGCAGTTGGAATGTTTGCGGGAGGAATTCCGCAAGGTCCCTGAAGATGAACTTTTCAGGATGTATCTCCATTACATGGTGGAAAACAGGCCGGAGATTTTCAGCCGGATTGTGGAAACAGCGATTGCCAGATGCCGCAAGGCTTAATAATTCAATCGTGATCGGGCACTGGAGGAACTCTCGGATTTCCTTTGCCGCTTGATAAATTCAGGACCAGCAGTGTCGATGGAAGATAAATTTCCACTGGGAGATGGATAAACTCCTGGTAGTGCAAATTAATATCAGAGCATTATGGCTCCAGGTGATATTGAGTCAAATTTAGACCTCGTTATATTGGCGCAATCGATTTTTCAGTTACTCTCGGCTGTTAAATAACCAATGAACAGGTTCTGAGCAATGGCTGAACAGTATTTCCCTGTACCGCTTAGAAGGATAGGGGTCGATACGGTACCGAATTTCGACCTCTTTATCAAACAGAAAAACCGGTACGTCCTATATCGCAAAGCCGATATAATGTTTGAAAAAACCGTTCTCAACAATCTGATGGAAAACCGGATCGAATCCCTGTTCGTTTCGAAACGGGATCTCAAGCTATATGAGGAATACCGTCGACAGATAGTGGAAGAGCAGGAAGGGGTTGCCGAGGAAAAAGGTTTCGCCGGGATTTTTATCGACCTGGAAGAGGTTGAGCGCTACCACGAGATCCTGGACAATTATCACGTTATAGACCATTCCCTTTTCAAGCCGGAGATGGAGTTATCCTTTGCGGTATATTACCACGAAAAAAACGATGTTCACCTCGCAGAGGATTTCGAGGAAAAGCCGGAAGGACCGTGGCAACTAACGCTGAAGTCTTTCGCCACTGACAGGGAACTGATGATCAAGAACGAGGATCTCCCCGCCTACCGCTCTTTTGTCCAGAAACTGATGACTGCAGCCGGGGCGGGTTCTGTTGAGCGGCAGGCGTGCGCCCTTCGTGAAATGAGCAAGATGGTGGTGAAAGACGTACTTGACGATCCGCGCAGCGGGGAGAATATCAAGCGGGCAAACCAGACAGTGGATTCCATGGTCGAATTTATCCTCGAAAACGAGACCTCTTTCTATTCCCTGATGAAAATAAGCGGCCACGACTACTACACCTACGTGCATTCGATGAACGTTTGCACTTTCTGCCTGGCTCTGGGACAGGAAATCGGCCTGCCGAAGAGTCCGGATCTTGAGATGCTCGGCCTGGGCGCGATGCTTCATGATGTTGGCAAGAGCCGGGTCGACCCGAAACTGATTAACAAACCTGGCAAGTTTACCGACGAAGAGTTCACCAAGATGAAAGACCACGTGCTGTTCGGCGTGAATATCCTCAATGAGAACCACGACCTGCCGGACAAGGCTCTTGAACCCGTGGCCCAGCACCATGAGAAATTGACCGGCATCGGCTACCCTTATGGCCTCAAGAACCACAAGATCGGCCTGTTCGGCCGGATCTCCTCGATAGTGGATGTTTACGATGCACTCACCACCGAACGTTCATACAAAAAGGCTTTGACTCCTTTCGAAGCCTTGAGTTTTCTCTCCAAGACCCAGAAAGAATACGACCAGAACTTTTTGACGAAATTTATCCTGATGCTCGGCAAGCAGATCGAGAAAGGGGTTTGAATTGCGTGAAGGCGAAGGCGGGTATGGCCGTTACGGAAATTGAAGCTGATTGACCGGGCGTATTAACTTTACTCCCGGTTTTTTGTTCACGTCCTTTTCAACTGCTAAAGAGCGATCTCATGAGAAGCAGGCTTTCAGTTTTTCCCCTTTTCGGTCTTTTATTGCGTAATTACAGCTTTTCCGCGTGTCTCTAATAGACGATAAGGAAATAGGAGCCAGGCTACACAGGGCCCGTGCGGATTGTTTCAAAAAAAAGACCGCTGGTTAAGCGGTCCTTTTTATACTCTGCAAAAAGTCCATTTTATTCCAGTACATTCTCCGTTAGCTGAAAATAAGGCCTAATCACTCACATCTTACGCAAAGACCAGGCTATTTCTTCTCCGCTTGCTCGATTCCGACGATCTCGACCTTGAAGGTCAATTCCTTGCCTGCCAGAGGATGGTTGAGATCGATCGTTATACTGTCTTCGGTGATTTCCGTGATTGTTCCCGGGAAAGGCCTGCCGTTCTCGTCCTGGAGGCTTAACATCATATCGAGCTGAGGGGTCATATCGTCAGGGAAAAAGGAAGGCGGGACTTTCCGGATCCAGGTCTCGTTCCTCGGGCCGTAAGCCTCTTCCGGCGGTACTGTAAATTCCTTTTTCTCATTGAGTTTCATCCCCAGAACCGCCTTGTCGAAACCGGGAATTACATCGCCTCTGCCAGCAGTAAACTCCAGCGGCTGACCCTCCTCGGACTTGTCGAATACGCTCCCGTCCGACAGGGATCCTTCATAAATAACTTTAACTTTGCTGCCCTGTTTAACCGCTTCATCTTCATCCTTCCCACAACCCCCAGCCAGTACCACCGCAGCCATTACAAAAAGTATCACCCCGGATTTGACCGAGGAGATCAGTTCTGAAACATTGCTGTCCAATTTCCCTCCAATTAAGCCGTCAAGGGTTCCTGTATTTTTATTTCGTTGTCGGATTTCTCTTTTTTGGATAACGCCAAAACACGTACAATCTTTTAAACCGATGTACTTAAGTCCATGCGATTGATTCGATTCTCAAATCTTTTGCAGTAAATCAGGAAAGTAAGATTATTCACCAATCTTGCCCAAAGTGCTATTTTAGCAAAAACTGGTGGTAAAGTACGAATTATTTTTCAGAAGGAGAACAACGATGGCGGGCAATCAGGTTACAGTTATCGCTCGGATCAAGGCAAAACTGGGATATGATGGTGATGTCAGAAAGGAATTGCTGGCATTGGCTGAGCCGACCCGCAAGGAGCCGGGATGCATTAATTACGACATTCACCTCTCCAGGGATCACCCATGCCTGTTCATGATTCACGAAAACTGGCAAAGCGAGAAAGATGATATTTCAGCTTGCCGGGCGATATTTGTCGATCAGCGATATTTCGTTCTCGTAGTCGTAGAAGGTCTGCGTCATTAACGACAGCAGCGACCTTCTGTAACCCAGA
>JAUVUV010000127.1 GCA_030604975.1 Candidatus Glassiibacteriota bacterium
GCGAGATTGAAGGTTTCGGGTGATGTATTTGATGACATGCCCGTACTGAGATAAAACAATGATGGCCCCGGTTTTGATTGCCGGGGCCACATTAATCTTACACACATTTACACAAATTACTTTTTGACGGCCTGCCAAGTGTGTAAGAGAACGCTGTAAGTCATTGATAAATATGGTGGGCGCTACAGGATTCGAACCTGTGACCTCCTGCTTGTAAGGCAGGCGCTCTAAACCATCTGAGCTAAGCGCCCCCAATCTTTACTCTTAGATAATTATCGCCAGGGGCACCAGAATGCAGTAGCCCAGCATGAGACAAACCGGCGCAAAAGTGATTGATCCCATCCCGAGAGAGATGTGACCCAGAACAATCACAATCAGCGCCACTATGAATAAAAACAGATTCTTCTGACCGAATGCCTTGATCTGTCCCAGACTGTTTGCCTGAGCGTATTTCTTTGCACTCTTGTGTGATGTCCCCTTTTCCTTACCATCTGCCATAGTTTTTCTCACTGGTCAGGTTTTCTGACAGAACTTTCATAAACCGACAATCAGCTTGCCATTTTAAAACACGATTACTTGCATCATAAATTTAAGGCCAATAACTCATTCGTCAAGTCTCACCTTGCAGTCAGCCGGAAAAATCAGGTTTGCGAAAACCGCCCGTTAAAACACACAATCAGCCGATTTTGATCTCTTTCAGATAGTTGGAAATCGCCCAGTCGTATTTGTAGGTTCTTTCGAAAACCGCCTGGGCCAGCTCAAAGCGCAATTTCAGATCGAGTCCGCCATGGTATTCTTTTAGCTGGTCAATTACGTCCTCATACTGCTCCGGAGAGGTTACGACAGCCACCGACTGGAAGTTCTTGGCAGAGCTTCGCAGCATGGCAGGTCCGCCGATATCGATCTGCTCGACAGCCTCCTGGAGTGTTACACCTTCCCTGGCTACTGTCTTTTCAAACGGGTAGAGATTTACCACAACCATATCGATCAGTTCGATATTCAGCTCGCGGCATTGCTGCATATGGCTTTCCAGGTCTCTTCTGGCAAGAAGAGCGGCGTGGACCCTGGGGTGAAGAGTTTTTACTCTGCCGTCCAAGATCTCCGGATGCCCGGTAAACTCGTCAATATTTCTCAGGGGGATGCCTGCAGCAGCCAAGTGGCGCGCCGTGCCGCCGGTTGAAAGAATCTCTACCCCGTAAGAGCGCAGCACCTGGGCCAGCTCGACCACGCCGATTTTATCCAATACACTGATTAAAGCCCGTTTGATTTTGATTATATCCATTTTTCAATTCCCTGGTATCAGCATTTGGAACTCAACTAATCGGTAACATGAACGAGACCGTTTACCACTTTCACCTTGCCTGCGGCAATCAGGCTAACCACCTCTGGGAAGATCTGGTGTTCGACTTCGAGCACCCTTGCGGCTAGGGTTTCAGGGGTATCCGTGTGATAGACCGGTACCGGACGTTGGGCGATAATCGGGCCCCTGTCGTACTCCTCGTCGACAAAATGCACTGTCGGGCCGGACAGCTTGACACCTGCTTCGAGTACAGCCTTGTGCACCTTTATTCCGTACATTCCCTTGCCGCCAAATAACGGCAGAAGGGCCGGGTGGATATTGAGTATCCGGTTCCTGTAGGCGACGATCAGATTGGAAGGGAGCATTTTAAGGTATCCTGCCAAGACCACCAGGCCGATCGACTCACCGTTATAGAGTTCGATCAGTTTCTTGCCGAAAGCCTCGGGGCTTTCATACTCAGCCGGGTCGATCACCTCGGTGCGGACTCCTGCTCTTTCGGCCCGTTCCAATGCACCGATACCGGGCCGGTTGGAAACCACCAGGCAAACCCTTGCCCCGGCTGTTGAATCGTCTCTGTCCGGGAATTTGTCCAGGAGCTGCTGGAGGTTGGTGCCCCCACCGCTGGCCATTACCGCTACCCTGAGCTTGGACATTTTTCTCTTAATTAGATTAGGTTTGATGACTGGTAGATAAATTTCTAGATGTCGAAAAACAAAAATAACAGGGGGAGAAAACGACTAAGACTCCCAACTCCCCGCCACCTGCACGAATTTTAAATTGTACGGCGAAGAGCCGGGGCCCTTCACCGTGCTGGAATCACCAACAAAACTGTAAGATAAAATCGTGTCACAGGAATTTGCGCGGAACAAACGGCTGTTTTTGCGAGGTGTCGGCTAGCCGATTGCCGCCAGTTCCTTGGGTGCTTCCTCGCTTTCCTGGCCATCGAACAGGATGCGCTCGTTTTCCGCATCCCAGCGCACCCGGGTTCCCTTGAGATAACTGTAGGTTGCCATGTGCGCTGTAATCGCTTCCTGGAATCCATCATCGATATTGCACATCGTATCAGTATTGTTATCGCGGATATGGTCGATCCAGTTTTTAAGATGCAGGTAGCTGGTGCTGACCATCCTGCCGTCGCGGAAAGTGTAGAGCAGGCCCTTGGCAACCGTCCATTGAGCGGTGGCCGCAGTAATCGCCTCGATACCTTTGCCTGCCACGTTGCGATAGGATATCATCGGTTCATCCGGCCGTATCTTGCCGCTCTTGAGCCAGTCGGCGTAGCGTTTACTTTGCGCATCTGCAAAGACATCCACGCCGCTGGTGAGGTCCATTGTCGCCTCGCTTCCCATGTAAATCTGTCCCCGTCTCCAGTTGTTGGACAGGCTGGCATTGTAGACCACGGCCAGGTCGCGGTCAGGCCATTCATAGACCACCTGGAAGACATCGGGAACGTCACGGCGAAGCACAGGCACGTCAGGCCTGGGAATAGCACCCTCGGGCACCGGTTCATCCGAGTCGAGCGGTTCGCCCTCAGCAGTCATCAGGGTCACGTATTCCTTGTGATGGTAAACACCACCGGAAGCCACCGCGGTTGCCGGGATACCCAGGTTCATCACCATGTTGATCACATCCAGCTCGTGGGTCAGAAGGTCGCCGGAGAGTCCGGTGCCGTAATCCCAGAAACAGCGCCAGCGGAAAAACCGGTTTGGATCGTAAGGCCGCTCTACCGTATTAGCCAGGTACTGTTTCCAGTCCAAGTTGCGGGGTCCGCTGGATGCGCTGATCGGTCCGTGTTCCTTGGGAATGTCGTAAACCCAGGCGCCGCTGCGGGAATTGCGGTTTGTATAGCACTGGATCAGACTCACATGTCCCAGCATGCCTTTATCAATAACTTCCATTGCGGAATCATAACGGTTACTGTTGCGGTTCTGGTGCCCGAGCTGTAAAACGACCCCCGCCTTTTTGACAACCTCACGAACCTCGAAAGCTTCTTCGATCGTCTTGGTCATGCATTTTTCGACATATATATGTTTGCCAGCCCTGGCTGCAGCGACTGCCACGGGCGCGTGGTAGTGGTCGGAGGTAGCGATCACCACAGCGTCTATATCGCTTTTATCGAACAGTTCCTGGTATGTCCGGTACACCTTGGCTGTGCCGCCGGAAGCCTTGACAGCCCAGTCGATATTGGGCTGGAAGAGATCACAGACAGCGGTGAGCTTGAGGTTTAGCGACTCCTGGCCCTCCAGTCCTCTGGGTTGGGGATCCTCCGGCGGATGAAACCCGCAGGAACGCATCAGCGATTTCCCCCGTCCACCACAGCCGACAATGCCGATATTGATCGTATCGCTGGCAGGAGCGCTCCGCTTGTAATTACGTTTCAGAATATTCGGGTTTGTCCCGCTGACCTTTTTGCTGATCCGAAGAATCTCCTCGCGGGCGGCCTTATCGTGAGACTCTTTCGAATAGAGTGCCACGCCGAAAGCTCCAAGCACAGGTGTGGTGGCTGCAGCCTTGAGAAAATCCCGCCGTTTCATACCGTTACCAGCCATTTGTTATCTCCTCTTCGCCGAGGGCTGTCTGAATTGGACAACTCCATGAAAGCCGTTAATATTCGGATTCATTCCTTTACAAAAATCCTATCGAAACCCCAGATCACTCCCGTGGGGAAAACAAGCAGTACCATCACAGCTGTCAGTTCCACCAGGTTCTTATTGACAATCATATAGCTGCCTTCACCGGCCATGAACTGAACGCCGATCCAGGGGGGGTTGGAAAGGTAAAACATAATCAGAAAAAAAGCCGCCGCCACAGAGACCAGCCGGGTAAATAGGCCCAGAATCAGGGCTATCCCGATGAGGGTGAGACCCCAGGACATGATTATATCCACTGCTGAAACCATCCAGGGTGATTCCGCCATATTATGAAATATTTCAGCAAACGGCCCTGGTGCTGCATTGAGATAACCGGCGGACGACCAGCCCTCAGAGACGATCTTTACGTACCCCTCATAAAGAAAGTGCCACCCCACGATCACCCGCAGAGAGACCAGAATAAATTTTTGCGCACCGGAGAATTTACCCAAGATCCTGCTCAAGGCATTATCGTTATTCACTACAAGCCCCTTTGCTGATTGTGAAACCGTGAAATTGTGTTAGAGGAATTAAGTTTTATAAAGTAAGCAGCTGAAAGAAAAAATCAAGAGAATATTACTGTAACTTTATATAGATTAAATAAGAGAAGATAATCTGGCAAGAAAAAATAGCTATCGTGAGAATCCATTAAAACCGTTTTATTTCATCTCTCCATACACCTGCTCTGCCGAATCAGATATTATCTCGTGGTTGGTGAGAAAGCATATATGTATCCAGACTCCTCACCCGTTTGGCAAGCTCCAGGCATTGCTTGACAACCCCCTTTATGATAGATATTATTTTCTCCTGATATCGCCGGCCCTGAATCCTTCATATGTCCGTTTTCTATTTAAGCGGAGTATCAATTTGTGAGCAATGATTTCTCCCGACCCTACCTGAGCGCTGCCAGTTGTTCCGGCTACTTTTTGATCGGACTGGTGGTTTCCCTGACCGGTGTAGGACTCAACTCATTCGCCCAACAGCTCTCGATAAGTCCCACGCAGGTTGGCAGCTATTTCTTCTTCTTTATCGGTTTTTCAACATTTTTCACGCTCTTTGCCACCGGCATGTTGATCGACCGTTTCGGCCAGAAGCCGGTATTAGTTGCTGGCAGCTTAATCTGCGGAGTTGCGTTTCTGCTCGTAAGCCAGGCCCAGTCTCTTACGGCGGCCTGTTTTTGCATGTTTCTGCTGGGCACCGGATCAGCCTGCATGACCGGCGGTTTGAACACCCTGATAAACCACCTCTATCCCGCTAACCCAGCTCAGGCGCTGAATCTGGCAAACATGTTTTTCGGTCTCGGCGCCTTGTCTCTCCCTTTCATGGCCAGCTGGCTTTTGGCCAGTTTCGGGATTGCCTCCCTTCTTGATCTGGCTTCCCTTTTCTGTTTTCTGCCCGCGATTCTGTTCGCAACCGGCAGGTTCCCTCCAAATGCCGCAGTTGAAAAATTCAGGCTGAAAAACGCAGCCAAAGCTTTCTCCTCCCCACTCGTACCGCTTTTCGCTCTGATTCTTTTCTTCTATGTCGGGCTGGAAGCAAGTATAGGTACATGGAGCCGGCTGGCTGTTGTGAATAAATGGCAGATCGGAAGTCCGCTAGACCAGTTGATCCTGACCGGTTACTGGAGTTCTCTGGTCCTGGGCCGTCTTTTCGCGGGTACGGTTTTTAAGAATATTCCCGGCCATAAACTCGTACTTCTGTGTGCTGCCGGGGCCTGTGCAGGGATTACACTTTTTATCTTCGCGCCTTCGATGTATCTTGGAGCATGCGCTCTCTGGTTCACCGGACTCTGTTTCGCGCCGATATTCCCGAGCACGCTTGGCATAGCGGGTAATATCTTTAAAATTTATACTGGAACGATCTTCTCTCTGGTTATTGCCTGCGGAGTTCTCGGCGGAGTGGTTCTGACAACGGGCGTGGGGCAACTAGCCGGTATAAGTTCGCTTTCCACCGCATTCGTGCTGATACTGGCCAGCGCGTTGCTGCTGTTGGCCATGCAGTTTCTGGCAAGCCGCCGTATCACAAAAGACTATCTTATAACCAAAGCAACTCAATCTTGATAAACTCACCGGGGAGGGGGCAATGAAAGGCATGGACCGACGAAGTTTTGTTAAAAGTTCTTTTGCGGCAGGCGGGGCCGTGGCCGGCGTTCAAGGTGCGCTGAGCCGGGTGTTTTTCTTAAAAACGGCAACCTCGATTTGCCTTGTCCTTTTTCTTGGAGCTTGTGAAAAAGCACCAGAAGAAATGCCCGTGATCACCGGCATGGCAGAGGTAAATGGGACTCGACTTTATTATGAAGTCGCTGGAAAAGGAGACCCGATCGTACTCATACATGGAAATTTTGGAGATTGCCGACATTGGGATGATCAGTTCGAGGTTTTTGCCAAAAGCCATAAAGTCATTCGATATGATGTGAGAGGTTATGGAAAATCCGCTATTCCTGTTCAAGGAGAAAGCTACGGTGATCATGAAGATCTCAAGGCGCTATTAGGATATCTTGGCATATCAAAAGCCCA
>JAUVUV010000286.1 GCA_030604975.1 Candidatus Glassiibacteriota bacterium
AACGGAACTTCTACCAGGCACTTTTCGCTCGATACGGCCCTGCGCCAGATCTCCGAGCCGGTGACCGAATCCACAAGCGCCAGGGCCTGAGTTTCAAGCTCGGGCGCAAGCTCTTCCTCGCTCAGTACCCAGCGGGCCATGTTTCGAAGGTCCAGGTGCGGATTTCCCATTTTCGCCTGAAGAAGGCGGTGGATCGCCCTGCCCCATTCGGTTCCGTGCTCACCTGCCGCGGCAAGCCCCACGCCGGTTTCCAGCGCGGCCTGCCTGGCCTGAACAATCCGGTAGCCGGGTTCCAGCACCGCCGACCAGAGTGCTGCGATATCGCCAGGGGAATTGGGCAACTCACTCTCTGAAGCAGGGATTCCCTCTGAGACAGAAGCACGCACCTGTCCGGGATATTCGATATCAGGACAATCCTCCAGATGCCCGGTAAAAAAATTCCACGGGTTCGTGTGGTTTGATTTCTCCCGCTGGGTGATTACCAATTGGTCCCCGGCACGTGTTGCGGCGACATAGAACAGCCGGACCTTTTCCGCTTCGAGAAATTTTTTCTCCTCTTGTTCCCAATGCTGCCAGTCCGGGTGGTGGGCGATCAGCGAACCCGGACGGCCTGCAGCGCCTTCTTCCCGGATAGCGAGGCAGCCCCGGGTCTGTCCTCTGGAACGGTCTACATGCACAAGCGGGTGATGGTGACTGACACCGAACGGGTCGGCAAGAAAAACAACCTGCGCCTCGAGGCCTTTGGCTTTGTGAAGGTTCATCAGGCGAACCACAGGAGATTCACCAGGCGCTGCGGGCATGCTGTCACAGAGAACCTCACCCCGGGCGAGCCGGCCCAGATAATCCACCAGAGCGGAAAGCGTGCTCGTCTCCGAGGCGAAATGCCGGAGAAGTTCGAGGGATCTGGCAAAGGTTCCCGCGCGCTGGTTACCGTCAGCCTCAGCAGCGGCAGAGGCGAACAGGCCCAGGTCACCGGCAATCCTTTCAACAGCCGAAAGCGGTGCAATTCTACCCAACAAGCCCGAATAACGCTTGAACCTGTCGAACGTCTTCCGGAACAGACCGGCTTTCTCAGGCTCCAGGGATTCGGGCACTTTCGCTCGATAAGAGAAAACACCGCCGGCTTTGACAAACGAGTAAAGGTCTGGATCACTGATCCCGAAAAGAGGACTTCGCAGGGCAGCCACCAGGGGCAGAGGGTCGTCTGGGCGGGTCAGAGCAGCCAGACAGAGATAGAGCATCCAGAGCTGGCGCAGCGTGCCGAGTGCGCCGCTGCCGGTCACCTGGTGCGGGATATTCAGCTTCTCCAGTCTCTCCGCGTAGAGGTCCAGGCTCTTCTTGCCATAGGTAATGATCAGGAAATCGGGTTTTTTCTCCTCCCCCGTACCCTTGGCTTCTATATCAAGGATATTCCGAATAACTCTTGCTACGAATTCAGGCTCGAAGGCGGCAATTGCCTCCTTATTCCTGAAATCCTCCGGGATCAGCAGCCTTCTGACAGATCCGGGATCTTCCCCGGCCTTATCCTCCCGTGCGGCCTCGAGTTCTACAAAGGCGGGAGAATAGTTATTATCCACAAATTCATCTCTGAACGTTTTGTTAACCCAGTCGATCAAACTCTTGCGGGCGCGGAAATTGGCTGACAGACGCACTAGCCGGCCACCATTGGCGAGAATAATTTTCTTGACCTGGCTGTAGGTAACAATATCCGCGCGGCGGAAACGATAGATCGACTGCTTCGGATCGCCGACCACGAAAAGCGAGCCAGGCCGCGGACAGCACCTGCGCCAGTTTGTTTCGCGTGGATCATCTGCGGCGAGCAGAAGCATGACTTCGGCCTGCACCGGGTCCGTGTCCTGGAACTCATCGACCAGAAGGTGGGTGATCCGCCTGCTGAAATAAGCGCGTACATTGTGATTGTCGCGCAACAGCCGCCTGGCTCCTAGAAGAAGGTCTTCGTAATTGAGCACCCCGTAACGGGCCCGAAGGCTGCTATAATGCTCCACAGCGGATTTCAGAGTGCGTAATACTGGAGCGTAGCAGTAAGCCCGCCACTGCGCGAGAAACGGTTCAGCCTGCTGTTGCCTGAAATCATTCCAACGCTCCAGCTCAGCCAGAGCCTGATCTTTGCCGCCCGGCCACATTCTATGAACTATTTTCACTTCTTTGAACACTGCCAGAACGTGGGCAAGCTGCGGCAGGCTTGAAAGGTCCGCCTGCCTGATCATGCGCGGGATTAGTCCGTAGGCCGGGATCAGCTTGTCGTTGCCAGGATCGGCTGGGAGGCTGGTAGCAAGTTGCTGCATAAGTTTTACGTAATCGGCAAGCTTTTGTCTGCATCTTTCAGCATCCGGGAGATCGATTTCCGGCGCGGGCCAGTCCTCCACATCCGTGTAATCGCAAAGTGCCATGAATGCAGGCTCCAGCCTGACCGGCTCAATTGCCAGCTCCTGGAGTTTGTCCAGTAATTGAGAGTTTTCTGCATACAGGCTGGCCAGGAATTCCTGCCAGGCCTGCTCTCGAAAGATACGGTCCTGTTCCTCGTCCACCTCCCGGAAATCCGGATCGACTCCGGCTTCCACCGGACGCTCGCGCAACAGCCGGGCGCAGAAAGAGTGGATCGTGCCTATAAAACAGCGATCCAGGTGCTCCAGGGCCCGGCGGATATTTTCAGCCCCCTGGCCGGAGGGTTCCGGCCGCGCCCGGCTCTCCAGTTCAAGCTGAAAGCGGGACCTCAGTTCGGAGGCGGCCTTGCGGGTGAAAGTCACCGCCGCCATGTTTTCCAGCCGGCATTTTCCGGAAACCACCAGAGCCACCATCCGGTCCACTATCTTTGTGGTCTTGCCGGTCCCGGCGGCTGCCTCGACCAGCATGTTGATTTCAAGCTCGCTGTCGACAAGCTCGCGCTGAGCCCAGTCCGGCGGTGTCATTTGATTCATATCAGGCATTCGATCTCAAGCTTCGTATTGGTTCCAGAATTTTATTTGCGCTGTTTTCCAGTTTCATCCGGCTCCTTCTGGCCAGGGCTTCCACATCCCCGCAGAGCTCTTTGAACAGGCAAAACATGCAGTCCTCGGTGTTGTTTGTAGCAAGGAAAGCCCCGGCGCTGGCGACCCGGCAGAGATTTTCGACAACCCGGCCCCCGCTTTCGAGCTGATCCGGGCTCCACCTCAGGCGCAGGCCCCGGTCGCGCCGCCCCGGGAAGAAAAAAGAAAATTCAGCAGACCGGGCTCCCTTTCCCAGCGCCTCTTTCAGGCGCCTGTCTACGAGTTCAAAGTAGACTGCATGCTGGACTACTTTCCCGGCGCGGAAAGGATCGCCGTGGCTGTAGCGCCAGGAACTACCGGTCTTGTAATCGGTGATTGCATATTCTGCAGGGTCGGCATCCCCGATCCGGTCCACCCGGTCCACCCGTCCGCGAACCCTGATAGTATCACCTCCGGGCAAGCTGATCGTTTCCGGTTCAGGAGTATCCAGCGCGGTCGGCTCTCCCGGTTGAGGCATGCCGATTGAGGCCTCGAGCCAGACAGGCATCCTATTCGTGCAGTAGCGTGTCTCCTCGGCGAGAAAAGTACGCACGGTCAGGATTAGATCGGCATAGCGGTTGTGGAAGGCGCTATCAGTGGCCGGCGGGTATAGCTCCTTGTATTTCTCGATCTGCCTGTGGAGAACGCTTTTGAGCAGTTTCTGCTGTTCCGGTGTATCCTGGGGCAGAACTCCCTGCTTGAGAAGACCGGAAATGAAATCATAAAAGACCTGATGCAGAAGGGAGCCAGCCTGATAAGCTTCGAGCCAGAGAAAGGGATCGGCTGAGGGCTCCTCGGGCGGTTCGATCTGGAGCACATACTTATAGAAAAAGGCGAGAGGGCAGCGTCCGATTGTTTCCAGGGCGCTCACTGACATCACCGGGCCGTCCTCTTTTGTGGGATCGCGCTCTTTGCCTGCCTCGGCCACCAGCCCGTCGAATAATGTAAAATCAGTACTTGACCGCATGCTCTCGGCAAGCTCCCCGCGCTCCAGATGGGGAAAGGCGCGGTGCACGATCTCTCCCGCGTTGCCCGGTCTGCTTTGGGTGCAAAGTCGCCAGAGCCACCAGTCGCTGTGATTGAGTGCGTGGCTTTGCTCTGGCGGGGCGAACGAGGCCGGGGGCGGAAGACGGGAGAACATCTC
>JAUVUV010000455.1 GCA_030604975.1 Candidatus Glassiibacteriota bacterium
CTGCCGGTGAGCCCAGCCCGCCAGCCCCAATGATCAGAACCTTACCTGCGCTGATACGTTCCTGGCCCCCCGGCCCCAGTTCTGCAAGGATTATATTGCGGCTGTAACGTTCTATTTGCTCTTCAGTTAAGCCCATCTCTTAAAGCTCTGCGTAAACAGGGTGGCTGAGATACCTGTCGCCCAAACTCGGCAGCACTACCACGATAAGCTTGCCCTTGTTTTCCGGCCGGCTGGCTACCTGAAGAGCTGCATGCACCGCAGCGCCTGAGGAGACCCCGGCGAAAATACCCTCCTCGCGCGCCAGCCTGCGTGTGGTCTCGATCGCCTGTTCGTTATTCACTTTCACTACCTCATCCACGAGCCCCATGTCCAGTATATCGGGTTTGAAACCCGCGCCGATGCCCTGGATTTTATGGGGACCCGACTGGCCTCCGGAAAGGATTGCGCTTTCTGTCGGCTCCACAGCGTATGCCTTGAACTCAGGCTTGCGTTTCTTGATAACCTCGCTCACGCCGGTGATCGTTCCGCCCGTGCCCACACCGCTGACCAGGGCGTCCACCCTGCCGTCTGTGTCGTTCCAGATCTCCTCCGCGGTAGTTTTCCGGTGAATTTCAGGGTTTGCCAGATTCTTGAACTGCTGCGGCATGAATGAATTAGGTGTAGAATTGACCAGTTCCTCGGCTTTTTCCACTGCGCCTTTCATCCCCCGGTCACCTGGAGTGAGCACAATTTCCGCACCTAACGCTTTCAGGATCTTGCGCCGTTCGACAGTCATTGTATCCGGCATGGTCAGGATCAGCCGGTAACCCCTGGCGGCTGCAACAAAAGCCAGAGAGATCCCGGTATTCCCGCTTGTCGGCTCGATAATCACAGAATCTGCTTTAAGCTTGCCCTCACGCTCTGCAACCTCGATCATATTCACGCCGATCCTGTCTTTCACCGAACCAAGCGGATTGAAAAACTCCAGTTTTGCCACTATTTCGGCGCCAACTCCCTCAGTGAGCCGGTTAAGCCGGACCAGAGGTGTCCGTCCGATTGTCTGAGTGATATCATCGTAAATGCGTCCCATTGCGCCCTCCTGTATCAGTATATAAGAAAAATGATACTTATCTTCAAAGTAAAAAGAACGTCAATTCAAATATCCAATGCAAATCTAATTATCATAATATCGATTGGTTTAGTTGACAACATAAAGTTATTAATTCTCCTTGTCAATACTAATTCGGGGTAGCAGTAAATGCGTCGGAGCGGAAAATCATAACCAGAAATCAAAGCTCATTTCTACTTAGCCATTCGCGAAGGCTCTGGAGGGCACGGCCGCGGTGGCTGACCCTGTTTTTTCCCTCGGGATCGAGCTGGGCGAAAGTTTTCCCCAGAGGCGGATAATAGAAAACCGGATCGTAACCGAATCCTCCCCTGCCGCGCGGATGATCGAGTATCACTCCATCGCAGCGGCCCTGGAACATAACCAGGCTGCCGTTGGTACGGCAAAGGGCCAGACAGCAAATAAACGAGGCTCCCCTTTCTGAATGATCAACTCCGTGAATGCGTTCGAGCAGCCGTTCGAGGTTGTCTTTATCTGTGGCACCATCTCCTGCAAAACGCGCTGAATATATTCCCGGAGCACCGTCCAGCGCCTCGACAGCCAGTCCGCTGTCATCGGCCAATGAGGCCAGACCGCTGTGATTAAACCAATGCCGTGCTTTTATCCTGGCGTTTTCGCAAAACGAACCGCCCTTTTCGATACAATCGGGCACGGCTTGCGTCAAATCCTCAGGACCGATCACCCTGATCGGCAAACCGGCAAGAAGTTTCCTGAACTCGGTAATCTTGCCTGGATTGGTGGTGGCGATCAAGAGCTTTTGCTCACTCAATGCCCAGGACCTTTTTCTGGATGGTGATCAGCTTTTCTATCCCTCTTCGAGCAAGGCTCAGCATTTCATTCAATTCGCTCTGGCCGAAGGGTTTGTTTTCGGCTGTGCCCTGGATTTCCACCAGCTCGCCTGAGGCTGTCATCACTACATTCATGTCCACCTCGGCCCTGCTGTCTGCCTCGTAATCCAGATCGAGCACCAGGTTGCCATCCACCAGTCCCACGCTTACAGCGGCGATCAGGCCTGTCATTGGATCGGGTTCAAGCTCTCTCTGTTCGGCCAGGCTGTTCAGCGCCTTATACAGGGCCACAACCGCTCCGTTTATTGCACAACAGCGGGTTCCGCCATCAGCCTGGATCACGTCACAGTCAAGGATGACTGTCCTCTCGCCGAGAGATTCGAGATCGACCGCAATGCGCAACGCTCTGCCGATCAGGCGGCTTATTTCAAGCGCCCTGCTGTTGGCCCCGCTTCTGGAGCGTTCTCTCTGCTGGCGCGAATGCGTACTTCTGGGCAGCATGCCATACTCGGCGGTTACCCACCCCTGCCCTTTACCTTCCAGAAACGGAGGAACCCTCTGTTCGACCGTTGCGGTACAGAGAACCCTGGTTTCGCCCATGGATGCCAGGCAGGAGCCCTCGGCGTGCACATTGTAGTCCAGTTCAAATTCCATCGGTCGTAATTCGAGCCTGTCTTTTTCTTCTTTTTCAACCATTATAATTCCTTTCCTGTCGTTGTCGGGTTTAGTCTTAAGCTAAATCTTCATGCTCGGCCCGGTCAAGCAAAAAGGACAACTATATAGCAACTTAAAAGCGTCTGGTAAATAATCAGCAATATTTAGGTTAAAGTTATAAGTACTCCACTTGCAGGGATAATAAATATTCTGGATTACGAAATGCA
>JAUVUV010000468.1 GCA_030604975.1 Candidatus Glassiibacteriota bacterium
ATTATGTCATTAATTCTGAATCCGGCGAACCTGGTCATTTTTCGAACCGCGTGAAACCAAACGGGTGAAAATCTTGCCCTTTCTCCCCACAAACTTTCCCAATTGCAAAGGACTGCAAACTTCCGGCGAAAGTTGGATTTAGAAAATAAATAATCGTCCGGGTCTGGCGCAGACAAAGGCTTCAGGGCTGCAACCTTTTGTGATGCAATAAGTTATCCTGCCGTCCGATGCCAGCAGATGATCCCAGGGGGACAAAATCAGGCCCGAGAACTCTCATCTTTCGAGCGGAAAATATTGCAAGAAGTATGCAATACTTTAACAGCGCGGGATGGCTTTGCTCATATCTTGTGAACCACCTGGAGCTTTCTACCACCCTCAGGCAAGACGCTCACCTGTTCTGTGTTGGCTGATTAATCGAGAAACTGCCAGTTCACCCCGAAAAAGGCGCGCGGTCCCGGCAATTTCAGCGGGTCCAGGTCATTATAGTAGTCACTCATCAGGAAATCCAGACGGCCGTAGATGGTGAAATTGATAAGCCGCACAGCCGCGGCCCCACCGAAATTCACCCGTCCTGGCTGAGGTGTCAGGGCGCTCGAGGGATTTTCTGAGGTTGGAAAGTATATTTCTCCTTCGTAAATCATTTCCGCCTGGAAAGATAAGCCCATATCTTCCCCGTAGAAAAGGGATTCCAGAGTGAGGCTTGCTGCATGGCGCCGTGATGCCAGGTATGGTACATCCTGTGGCGGGTCGAAAAGCTCGATTCCGGCTGCCCGGAAGACTACCCCGGCGAAAAGAGGCCCTTCAAATCGATATGAAACTCCGGTGGCCCGGAAATCGGCGATCCGGGCCGGAGCCGGTTGCAGGGGATGGGGACTGTAGGCAGCAAGGGCGAGATTTTCCACACTGCGCGTGAAAACGCCGACATGCAAATGCCGCTCACCGGGCAGTTCCATTCCCAGTCCTGCCTCTACTGCATCCAGCCTGCCGAGCGGATATTTGCCCGCCCAGCCGTTCAAATCAAAACTTCTGATCCTTGTTGCCAGCGAGGGCAGCATGGCCTCGCGTTTCCAGTTCAGCAGGAGATCGCAGCCGTCTCCCAGCAGCTTTGCAATTCCCAGTTCAATGATTGCCCTGTTGGCGCTGTTGCGGAACGAGCGCACTCCCGCGGCATAGGAGATATGCAGATCACCCGGTGCGGCCAGGCGAACCATGCCGAGCAGTTTCCGGCTGAAATGCGAACTGGAGGGAAGCGTATCAGCGGGGAATCCCCTGGGCTTTATAACTGCGTTTCCGAAATCGAGTCCAAGAACAACCCTTTCGTGAGGCTGATAAACCATGTGGCCGGCAATCTCATGGCTTTTTGCCCCGAGATTCGTGATCACTGAACCGGAAAGGAAAGGGTGACGGCTGCCGGAATAGCGATAGGCAAGACTGTAGCCTGCCTGGCCGCCCAGTTTTCCGGTGAGCGCAGTCTGGAGGTGGGTATTTGTTTGCCTTAATTTGCCGTGCATGAAAGCCGGCCGGCGGTCGTTAGAGAAAAAAAGGCCATCCACGCTCAAAAGCGCCCGGCTGCTGAGAGAGCGTTCCAGGTGGGTAAAATACTGGATCTGTTCCACCTTGTTTGCGAAATCCTCGGTGCTCTGCTGGATCTTGTTGATCTGGACATGGAGTGCACCCGTATCGAACAGCCTACGCCTCAGCCCTCCCGCCACTTTGTTGATATTGTATGCCCCTCCTGCGATCCCCATCTCGGAGGAGGCTGACCGAACGCGCGCTTGTTTGGTGAACAGGTGTATCTCCTCAGAGCCGCCGTAAAGTGCGCTGAATGCTGCACCTGAGAGAGCGAACGCGCTCCCCACGATTTCAGGAGCCACCAGGCGCCAGTCCAGCGAGCCGGTGAGCGGGTCGGCCAGAGGCATTCCGTTGAGGAAGACCCGCACTGCCTCGAACCCTGCGCCCAGAGAGCTGAATTTCCTGGCATACCCGTTTCCCAGGCTGTCCCCGCTCACCATGGCAGGATTGAGCCTGAAAACATCATCGAGGTAAAGAGGAAAAGATTTTTCCAGCTGGCCGGGAGAAAGTTCCTGGCGGCCCAGGCTGTCGGCCAATAGAGCGGCCAGGCCTGTGCTGCTTCGCAGAAAAAGGTTCGCTGTAAGGGGGGGCGTGGAGGGCAGGCTGTCCCGGGCAGCCACTGAATCGGCCTGCTGCTCACGGTCATGACTAGGGAGGTACTCTTCGCCCTGAAGCTTAGCTGCTACCAGTAGAATATACAAAAGGAGAGCTAAGCGGGCACCTCTGCGGGTAAAAAATAACCTGGCCATCGGCAGTTTAGGAGATATGGGAGTACGCCCGTACAATTGATCAAGTTTTATTCAGGGAATAATAAATCCAGTGGTTTGATTACAGAAATTTCGGCAGATTGGTTTAAAGATTCATCCACCGGCACCACACGTTTCCAGATTTCAGTCCAGAGAAACTCACTGGAGAAGTAATTAATTCTCAGCCAGTCTTTTTCGATATCGTACACACCGCGGGGAACAGTATTTGTGGCCGCAGAATCACTCATAAATAAAATCGAGGAACTTTCAAAAAACAGGGTTCCCTGATCGGACCTCGAGCCATAGCCGAAAGCGTCGCTGCCATAGGACAACCGGA
>JAUVUV010000503.1 GCA_030604975.1 Candidatus Glassiibacteriota bacterium
GCCACAAATCCCTCAACCCATTTTAGCGTGGCCTGGCGCGGATACAGTGTCCGAACCAGCACTCTCGCTCCATTTCTTGCCACTTCGAAAGTTTTTGCCGCCCTGTCTATCTCCGGGGCGAGGGGGCAGTGCCAGAGGACTTTCGGCACCAGTCCGGCACGTGCAGTGCTGACCCGGTCCACAACAACCAGGTATCTGTCATCCAGGAAGGCGAGTTCCCTGGTCACTCCGCTCACCCGGTCAGCGGGGTAAGCCGCGGTGAGATCGCCGGCCGCATAGACCAGCCCCGGCTCATCCCGATAATCTATGATATCGCCAGTCTCGGATTGTTGATTCGCAAGATACTCGTCGATAGTTGCGTCACTCTGGCGGTGGAAAATGCGCTGCCCGCCCACATCGCCCTCAACAGCCGGGTCCACCACCAGGATCGTGTTATGTGCCACGGTTTTCCGCCAGTAGTCCATACGGAATGGCCCGGAGAATGTGAGGTATGCCCCTGAGTCGATCAAAAGCGGCTTCCGGCGGAAAATATCGAGATGTCCCTGGTCGAAATGCCCGTGATTGCCGAAATAGTTGCCGCACTTGAAAAGAACTGTTGTTCCCTCGGGCTCCCAACCCGATTTCCAGATCGCGATTCCGGTACCTTTCGTGCTGAATAACGCCCTTGTGGGCAGGGTTGTATGGGAAACAGCCGGCGCATCGGGGTTGTAGAAAAGGAAATAGACATAGGCAGTGGACTGCTCCACAACCTCTCTTTCGTTTTCCTCTATCAGCAGGTTCAGAAATCCCTGGCCAAGCGAATCGCCGTAAGCCCAGGCGCGTTCGCTGATTGCGCGGAAGGTATAATGATCCGATTCCAGGCTGTAGCTGTCGCCGAACCTGACATAAGTGCTGTCCGGATAGCGGCCGTAAATCAGGAAAAGGATCTCCTTTCTGGCCCAGTCACCCCCGTTGTCCCTGATAGCTTCCCAAAGATTCTCGCCGGTGGCAGAGTGCCAGCAAGAGAGGAAATGCCCGGTGAGCCACATCGTGTATTTCCTGCCGTAGCCGAAACTGTTGTGCACAGAGCCATCCTGGAGCCTGCGGGCAGGGAAAAGGTTTTGCTTGAAATACCTGCCGCCGTAGCTTGCGAAAGTCTCTGCATCCGGGTGGTCGCCCCAGAGAGCGAGGCCTGCCAGAGCGATCCCCATCCCCCAGCCATACATCCGGGTGTGGAAAATATGTCCTCCCTCCCTCCCCCCAAGGCCCAGCCTTCTTATCAGTTCTCGAGCGCCGGCGGCAATATGTCCCGCAGCGACTTTTTTATCGTTTTCTTTGAATTCAGGATGATGGTAAAGCCAGTCGTAGGCCATCGCAGCCCAACCCACGAGAATCCCGTCCGAGGTGGTCCCATCCATGCGGACTGGCTTTTTTAACAATTCAACAACTTCTCTGGCGGCCTGGTTGTCATCGAGAAGAACTGCTTTCAGCGCGAGATTGGGAAGGGAACCATGAAGTTTGGCACGGACTGATTCAGCCTCTGGCCGGGAGATTCGCTCTTTGAGCATTTGAAGAGTAAGTCCGTGTGGCGTCCAGGCGGATGAACGGAAAAAGAGGCGGGGATGGCTGGGGTACACATCCAAAGCGCTGCCGCAGAACGGATGGAGTAAAAAGCAGGAGAAAAAGAGCAGCACAGGCAACCATAGACTTCGTCTTCTCATCTCATTTCACCTCCGAGACAGGTTGATCCAGTTGACTGTCACCTAAAAGATTCTCTATCACGATCAGCATGTCAAGATTGTCCTTTCCTCAACTGAATTCCACTCTGACAGTATTGTCATAATAGCCTGATATTATCAACAGAATATTACTGGTTAATAATATGATTGAAAATGTGTTGCATTTTTATCAATATTATATATTCAAAATGAGTTTTATCTTTATAATTTTTCATCCTAATCCTGGAGTACAAATGAGTGAAATAATAGACGACAAAGCCAAGCGAATCAAAGCTCTGAAAGAAATTATCAAAAAGCTGCATGCCGGTCATCCTCCGGAGGAGGTAAAGCAGGAGCTGACCGAACTGGTCCGCCAGACCGATTCCACCGAAATTGCGGCCATGGAACAGGAACTGATGGCAGAAGGGATGCCGGTGGAGGAAATTCAGGCCATGTGCGATCTTCACTCACAGGTTCTCCGCGACTTAATTGCCGAATCCAGCACCCGGGAAATCGTTCCCGGCCACCCGATCAATACCATGCGCAGGGAAAACGAGGCGTTGACCGAACTGGTGGCTGA
>JAUVUV010000380.1 GCA_030604975.1 Candidatus Glassiibacteriota bacterium
ACCCCGCCCTGGTGGGAAAATGCGAGCCGCTGATTGTCGGGGTAGCCCGAGCTTTTCAGAATGAGGCGGAACTACTCTGGCCGGAGAGAAAATTTCCGCCTGCCGTAAAGAAAGCTCTCGACCTTGTGGTGGAAATCGACGTATCAGAAGAAGTCCCGCAGAGTAAGTTGGTTAACAGAGGCCTGCGGGAATTTTTACTAACCAATCCGGCAATCGCTGGAAGCTGGGCAGGAAAAGCTGTTGAACGCGCTTTCGCACTTGTCACCTCCGGAGAGGCGGATGCGCTTGTCACCGCGCCGCTTGACAAATCTGCGCTGAACCTGGGCGGCTATAATTATCCCGGGCACACGGAGATGCTCGCCCACCTGGCAGGTGACGTGGAGGTATCCATGATGCTGGTGGCCGACAGGTTGCGGGTTGTACCGGCAACCACCCATGTTGCCCTGGCTCAGGTTACACAGCTGGTGACCGTGAAACTTCTTTTGAGCCAGTGCAGGATAATACACCGCGGGCTTCGGCAACTGTTCAGAATCGAAAACCCCCGTATCGCCCTTTGCGGGCTTAATCCCCACCTGGGCGATAGCGGCCTGGTGGGGGATGAAGACGAGAAAATAACCTCGGTTGCTGCCGAGGCGGCCCGTAGAGAAGGACTGTCGGTATTCGGGCCTTTTTCTGCGGATACAGTTTTTGTCCGGGCCGTGCGTGGAGAGTTTGATGCGGTGCTCGCCATGTATCACGATCAGGCGATGATCCCGGTGAAAATGCACGCCTTCGGCAGCGGGGTCAATATCACCCTCGGTCTTCCTTTTGTCAGAACCTCGCCTGACCATGGAACCGCGCTGGATATCGCCGGGCAGGCTCGTGCGGATGAGTCCAGCATGCTGGAGGCTGTTAAATTGGCCGCCCGGTTGGGCAAAAGCGGATTTAGGGGTTGACAATGATAGAGTTCCATAATGTCTCAGCAGGCTACAGTCGAAATTCCCGTGTGCTGGAAGGGATCAGTTTCCATATCGACAAGAGCGAGTTCGTTTTCCTCACCGGCCCCAGCGGTAGCGGCAAAAGCACTCTTTTGAAACTAATTTTCCATGAGCTTATTCCTCAGACCGGCGAGGTAACAGTTGCCGATTTCAGTTCGAACAAAATAAAAAGAAGAAAAATCCCTTATCTGCGCCGTAAACTCGGGATTGTATTCCAGGATTTTGCCCTGCTGGAGAACCGCACCGCAGCTGAAAACGTGGCTTTCGCCCTTGAGGTTACCAACGCCTCGCGCTCCTTTATCCGCATGCGGGTCGCCAGGGTTTTCACTCAGCTGGGGCTTGCCGGCAAGGAAAAATGTTTTCCGCAAGAGCTCTCAGCCGGCGAGCAGCAGAGGGTGGCAATCGCCCGGGCACTGGTGGGCGAACCGTTTATCCTCATTGCCGACGAGCCCACCGGGAATCTGGATCCCGCAATCAGCATGGATATCCTCCGCTTGATGATCGAGATCAACACCCTGGGCACGGCAGTGCTGCTGGCAACCCATGATTATAGCCTGCTCAAGGGAAAAGATGACTTTCGCAGACTCCATCTTTCAGCCGGACGCCTGGTTTACGACGGGTCAAACGGGAATTTCGCTCCCGTTCCAGAGGACTGACAGAGATTTTTTTCAACTGATCATGGTATAGTTTAACCCGGAGAAACAAGCCAAAGATGCTACGTACCTCGAAAGAAGCAATCCTGGGATTTACCCGCGCCAAAGCCATGTCGTTCTTTGCCATCCTGGCCACGGCTTTCAGTCTGCTGGTGCTCGGGCTTTTTTCCCTGGCCCTGCTGAACCTGAACGCCCTGATCCGCTACCTGGAAAACAAGGTGGAGATTATGGCCTATTTACGGGATAATGCGGATCCCGGGCTGGTTGGCCTGGCATTGGAGGATTTGAGCAAGCTCGAGGGAGTGCACCAGGTGCGTTACATGAGCAAACAGAAGGCTCTGGAAAATTTCAGGGCAGACCTCGGTCCCGACAGCGATCTTTTGCAGGACCTGGAAACCAACCCGGTGCCTGCATCGTTTAATATCACCATGAAACCTGGATATCGGGATACTCTGCATGTGAAGCGTATAGCCGACGAGGCCCAGGCCCTGACTTTTGTCGAGGAGGTCGATTACGGGAGAGAGTGGCTCAGGTGGATAGACATCTTCAAGCATGTGGTGAGCGTTGTTGGAGCCACAGCTGGAGCGCTGCTCGGCCTGGTGGGGATAATCCTGATCTCGAGCGCGATCAAAATCGCTGTTTTCAGCCGCCAGAAAGAAATATTCGTCATGAAAATTGTCGGTGCCACTAATAGTTTTATCAGGCGTTCCTTTCTTCTCGAGGGCTTTCTCAAAGGAGCCATTGGCGGACTTCTGGCTGCCGGAATGATTTACACCGTGAGTGAGATATTCAGCTACAAGATTAGGCCTGTTGTCGCATTTTCGGATCGCTACTACCTTTACATCCTGCTGGCCGGGGCGCTGATGGGGCTGGTGGGAAGCTGGATTTCGCTCGGCAGGTATTTAAGACGGATATAACGTTCAAACCAGTTAATCAGGGATAGGGGGCTCTTTTATCTTGTTTCCCACCCTGGAATTATCACCTTGTTAATTCTGAAACGGGTACTCTCGTGTTGATTATTAAGCCGCGCCTTGTTCTGAATTTTATCTTCCTTTGCCTGACCTTGCTGGTGTGTTTCTGGCATGACTGCCCGGCACAAAGGGCCGTGGTGCGCAGAACCGACAGGGAGATAGAGTCGACCAAGTCCAAACTGGAGCAGATCGATGAGCAGATTGAGGCTTCTGAAAGAAAGGCCAAGGGGCTCAAAAAAGAGGAGCAGAGTCTTGTAAGGCAGATCCAGGATATCGAGCGCAAGATCGACCGCTCGAAGAAAATACTTAAAACCCTCAACAGCGAGATCGCCGAGATAAACGCCGAGATAAGTTATATCAACCGCCAACTGGCGCAACTTTCCGAGCAACTGGCCCGGAAAAAGAAGATTCTTAACCGGCGCCTGCGCGAGATTTACAAGCGGGGGAGGTTGCACACGGTGGCGGTGCTGCTGGGAAGTCATTCTTTTACCGATTTTCTCAAACGGATCAAGTACCTCACGCTGATCGCCGCCCAGGACAAACGGCTGGTTGAGGATGTAAGCCAACTCCAGCACAGCTACAGTGAATATCGGGGAGCAAGCCAGCGCAAGCTGGCTCAGCGCATGCAGCGCAAGGCTGAGCTGGAAGAAGAGCAACAGAAATTGGAACAGGCAGAGAAAGAGAGACAGAAGCTG
>JAUVUV010000281.1 GCA_030604975.1 Candidatus Glassiibacteriota bacterium
AAAAAAACAACTCGTATTTCCTATCTCGCTGGTTGCCTTTCTTATTCTGTTTTTGCCGTAAGGCATCCTGTCTCCTGTCTTCTGTCTCCTGTCTCCTGTCTCCTGTCTCCTGTCTTCAAAATCAATGGCTTATTGTTTTTCTCTGAAATTTATGAATTACTCATGTTAATACCCGGCAACTCACGCTTTGATCTTCAAAATACGCATCGCCTCGCCCACGGTGTGAAAAGAACCGGTCACCACAACCGGCCTGCCTTCCGCAAGACGGAAAGCCTGCTCAAGGGCATCTTTCATGTCAGGCGAAACATGGGCCCCCGCCTGTGGAGAATATCTTTTGACCAGACCTTTAAGATATTCCGGATCACGGCCGCCGGAGCCTGATTCCGCCCGGCCGAAATCCACATTAGGAAAGATAAATCGGTCGGCCATTTTAAGCAAATACAGGATAAATTTCGCGTGGTCTTTGTCCCCGGCCAGGGCCGTCACCACCAACGCACGCTGCGAAGGGTAAATCCTCCGGAAAATGTGGCTCAATTTCGCCGCCGCTGGGGGATTGTGAGCAACATCGAGCACAAGCTCGGCGCCATCCTCGACCTTCAATCTCTGGAAACGGGCCGGCCAGACCAGTTCTTCCAGAGCCTGGCAAAAGGCATCCTCTCCCAGACATAATCCCAGCTCGGCGAGCATCAACTCTGCAGCCCAGAGTCCAAGAGCCACGTTGCGCAGGTTGTGCACACCGTAAAGCGGTACGGACACCCCGCGCAGCCTGAGCCCCGGACCGCGGTAGTTGAAGCGGGTGCCTGTGGACAGAATTTTCAACTGACTGACAGAGACAGTGTCATCGAGAAGGTGAATCGAGCCTCCGGCGCACCTGGTGGCCTCACCTGTAACTTTGATTGCTGCACGCTTTTTTTCCCCGCAGAGCAATGGCACCCCTGGTTTGGCTATCCCCGCCTTTTCCCTGGCAACCTCCGCAATGGTTTTGCCCAGATATCTCATGTGTTCGAGCCCGATAGAGGTAATTACCCCCACCTTGGGATAGACCACATTCGTCGCGTCATACCTGCCGCCCAGGCCAACCTCCACAGCGGCTGCTTCCACCTTTTTGTGACCAAAATAATCGAAAGCCATCGTCGTGACTGTCTCGAAAAATGTCACCCGGTTTCGCATGATATAATCCAGGTGCTCACTGACCCAGCCGGCGACATAATTCTCGGGAACAGTACGGCCGCTGGTTTTGATTCTTTCGCGCATAGATACGAGATGGGGGCTTGTATAGAGGCCGCTTCGGACCCCATGCGCAGTGAGAACGGCATCGACCACTGCAGCACAGGTGCCCTTGCCGTTGGTGCCGGCAATGTGGCAGGCCAGGAAAGAATGATGTGGATTGCCGAGACAGGCCAGGAATGAACTTATCTTTTCCAGGCCGAGCTTGACTCCAAAGCGCTGAAGGCCGTACAAAGCGTGTACGGCCTCCCTGTAATCGAGGCTGGGCATGTCGTGGGCCTACTTCAGAAGTTCGCCGTAGTTTTCACGCACTTTTTCCACCGCCCGGACGATATCTTCCAGGTCCTCCCGCTCCGCAAGCAGGAGGTTCTGAAGGATCCATACAGCCTCGCTTCTGCAGGCCCGCTCGGCCACAGGGCAGTCGAAGCTGGAGTAGTCGATCACTTTTCCTCGGAACTCGTGGCGGGTGATCAGGTCGTACGGGCCGACATTTTTCTCCAGCAGCACGGGCTGACGATATAGCGGGATATAGTAGCCGCCGTGGGCCGGACAGATACCCTCGGCGTTGAGCGCCTTGATAAAATCTTCCTTGGAAAGCCCGCCGAAAGATTCGCTCTCGTAGCGCAGGATGAAAAGGTGACAGCTTGTCGCGGTAGCGGATTCAGGCACTGCCAGAGGCCTGATTCCATCGATCCGGGCGAGTTTTTCCCGCAGGAAGGCTGCTGCCTGTTGTCGGCGGGCCAGCATCTTTTCGTAGCGCTCGAGCTGGGCATGGATCACCGCGGCCTGAAGTTCGCTCAGGCGGTAGTTGCCCCCCAGGCGAACGTGCTCGTGCCAGGCACCCCCAGCCCTTCTGCCACAGTCTACTATCGAGCGGCAGCACTCGGCGTAATCCTCCTCATCGGTTACCAGCATCCCGCCCTCCCCGGCAGTGATATGCTTCGAACTCTGGAAACTGAAAGCCCCTCCGAGACCGATAGCCCCGACTTTCCTGCCCTTGTACTCGCTGCCCCAGGCCTGGCAGGCGTCTTCAATTACCACCAGATCCCTTTCTCTGGCGATCTCCTGAATGCTGTCCATGTCTGCCGGCAGGCCCGCCAGGTGAACCGGCATAATCGCGCCTGTTTTGTCAGTTATTACCTCTTCCACAGAGGCCGGATCAAGATTGTATGTATCAGGATCGATATCCGCGAACACGGGAATCATGTTGGCCTCGATTACCGCTGTGGCTGTGGCGATAAAAGTGTAGGCGGGCATGATTACTTCGGTACCTGCTTCGAGTCCCGCCGCAAGCAGAGCGACTCTCAGAGCCGAGGTGCCGCTGGATGCAGCGATCCCGTAGGCGGCTTCCTGGTAGGCAGCGAACCTTTTCTCCAGTTCTTTGACCCTGTCGCCTTGCGCCATCCCCCACTTGCCGCTGTTCACTACGGCACTTACCGCATCAAGCTCCTTCTCTTCCCAGACAGGCCAGGAGGGATAGGGCGAGGTACGTACCGGTGTGCCTCCCTTGAGAGCGAGTTGGGCCATTTAATCCTCCAGTGGTGCTGAGTTGGGGTGAATTGAAGAATTTTAAGTTAAAAAACCCTCACATCGGCTTCCGGAAGCCTGGCACGGGCTTCGGCGGCGATCTGTTCGAGCTCGCTTTTGTCCAGCGGTCCCACTCTGTGGTCTGCGGGCACCCGGTCCATGGTGTAAATCTGCACCCCAACCGGATTGATCAGGGACAGTTGCTCGAGCCAGGCTGTGATCTCCTCAGGGCTTGCATTGGTCACCGGGCCGCTGTAAAAAAGCGACTGAATCTCTACATTTTCCAATCTCGCCAGGCCGTCCACTATCTTTTTGAGAGTTATCCCCGGGCGCGGCCTGTTGGTCTTTTGAAAAGTATTTTCCCTCCCGGCGTCGAGCTTCATGATCTTCCGGTCGATAAAGCTTAATCCCTCCTGCACGGAAGACTCGTTGACAGTGGAAGAGTTCGAAAGGATGCACACCGGCACCCCCGGCTTGTTCCTGTCCCTGAGCCGAGAGACTGCCTCGGCGATCTGCCTGAAAGAGGGGTGAAAAGTGGGTTCGCCGTTGCCGGCCAGGGTGATTGCATCTAGATCGCCAACCGCGGGCAGGGAATTCATCAGCGCCTCAGCTACCTCCGCCGGAATTGGCAGCTTCAGCCCATCTATGTCGTTGTGTATACACTTTTGGCTGGTGAAACCGTACTGGCAGTATATGCAGTTGAAAGAGCAGACTTTTTGCTCGGTGGGCAGTATGTTCACCCCCAGCGAACGGCCCAGACGCCTGGAATTGACCGGGCCGTAAATGATTTGTGTCTGAAGTACCCTTTCTTCCATCGGACAGATATTATTTTTCCTCGAAAATCACTTTTGCAAAACGCCTTTTACCTACTCTTAAGAACGCCTCGCCCTGCGGATCGAGCTTGAAGTCTATGCTTTCGATCCTTTGATCATTCACGAAAACCGCTCCCTGCTTGATCATCCGGTTTGCCTCGCTCGAACTGCTCACCAGGCCGATATCGCGCAACAACCCGGCCAGCCACACCGGTTCCTCTCCCGCCGCGAGACGGTGCTCCTGGATCTCCTCTGGCCTGTCCCTGTGCACGAAAACCCGCTCGAAATGCGCGCGGGCTCCCAATGCCGCTTCTTTACCGTGATAGAGCGTGGTGACTACAAGCGCAAGCTCGTGTTTTAAATCACGCGGGCTCTCCCTGCCGGATTCAAGCCCGGCTTTAATCTTCTCAAGCCTCTCCAGAGGGACGGCTGAAACCAGTTCGAAATAAGAATAGATCAGGGTGTCAGGAATCGACATCAGCTTGCCGTACACCTCCTCGGCTGGATCTGTAATCCCAATATAGTTGCCGAAACTCTTGCTCATCTTGGCTTTGCCGTCAGTGCCCACCAGCAGGGGCACGGTAATCACCACCTGCGGCTCCTGATTCCAATGGCGCTGA
>JAUVUV010000299.1 GCA_030604975.1 Candidatus Glassiibacteriota bacterium
CTGCACGTTCGAGATATTTAGCGATCCGGGAAAGTTCAGCCGCTTGAAGAGAATTCAAATCCTTGATTCGTGAAGACCAGACTGGATGATAAACCGCCAGTATTTTTTCAAGCAGCGATTTCTGAGTACCAGTAAGCCCGCTCAATTTAAGAACCGCTCCGGAAAGTTGATGGATAATTAGACCTGGAAAAAAGCCGGGGAACTGTTCAAGTACACAGTCTATAGTATATCAACCCTTGAGTGGCAAATCAAGTAACAGGAAGAGGATACGGAGAGTGTGGCGAAAAGCCCCAGGCTCATGAATCGTTTCAGGTCAGGAAGATTCCAGCCAAGTGCTGTTCACAGGTACAGGAGAGACCCCTTTGCGGAAATTACCTGTGCATTCTCTCGGCGAATATTTTTGCACCGTTTTCTGTTTTGTCGAGATAAAGTTTCTTAGGTCCTTTTGACTGGAAGAGGTTCGAGCGGTATTCCTGGATGAATGAAACCACGTAATAGTTGTAATAGCTGTAAACCCGGATATCGGAAAGGTTCACTTCGATCGTTTTGTAAGTCCGGTTAAGGTGTTCCTTGTGGGCCCGCTGCTGTGCCTTGGTGCGTCCATAACTGTAGAAACGTTCACCATAGCAGTCCATGTAACGGTCGATATCCTTATTCTGCCAGGCATCAGTCCAGTTATGGATAAAATCGAGAATCTCTTTCCTCTCATCTTTGATATTATCATGAGAGGTGGTAGCTAAACTGTCGTCGATTATTATCGGCGTCGAGTTGAGTGCGATAAATCCGCTTAATTCGAGGATGTCGTCGTTGGTCACCACGATGCAACCCTCGGTATCGTAACTTATTTCCACCCGCCCGTCCTCATCCACTGCGTGCAGCCAGATACCATAACCGGTCTTGTTGGAGAGGCGGTCGAAGTCGTTGGGATAATCCATCGTGAAGGCGCGGATCCCGTACTTGGTTGGAAGCCGTTCATCCTCCAGAATGCCCCTGAAAAAGTAGACACCGTTGGGGGTTTTTTTGTCTCCCTCACGGTTCTTGGTACCGATATTGTTCTGGCCGGTAGTGCAGCGGAATTTTTTCTGCAGGCTGGGCCCATCCGGCGAGCCTTTGTAAAGATACAGTTCCTGATATTTCTTGTCTACGACAAGGGCGTGATCATCCGAACTCCTACCCATTTCCAGAAGATACACAGGGATTTTCTGTGCGGAAAGGGGGGCTGAAACGGCTAAGGGTAAAAAAAGGCAAAAAACTAGTATCGGCCTTAACAAGATGTATCTTCCAGTAAAGTTCATCTCAGATTAACTCTAACTCTATGCGACAATAACCAACGTCCGGGCATGTGGTATGTTTTAAGTACTGAGAGGTACATTAATTTAAATAATAATGCAAAATTTAATCGTCTGTCAAACTAAAAAATGATATTCCCCTAATTCTGTTGCAAAACTCCGCGGATCAGCGCATCCATTTCCACCTCTGTCAGCCTTCGGCTCTGGCCAGGTTTCAGTCCTTTCAAACTTAACGGGCCGAACCGGGTACGGCAAAGATAAAGGACTTCATGACCCAGCTTTCCCAGCATTATTTTCACCTGGCGTTTCTCTCCCTGATGCAGTTCCACCTTCAGAACGGCGCTATCCGCCTCGGTTTTCATGAGTTGCACCCGGTCCATCCGCATCAGCCTGTCCTGGTGACGGACCCCCTTGACAAGAAGTTTCAGCCTGGCAGCAGTCGGCTTTCCCTGGACTTTCACCCGGTACTGTTTTTTCACCTTGTAAGAGGGGTGGGTCAGCCGATGCACCAGCTCGCCTGAATCCGTAAAAAAGAGCAGCCCCTCGGTGTCCCTGTCGAGCCTTCCTGCATAGAGCCACTTTTTGTCCCGTTCCTCCTTGGGCAAAAGGTCGTAGACTGTCTTCTGGTTATGGGGATCGCCGGTGGAGGTGACATATCCTGTAATTTTATAAAGAATCAGGCCTCTGGCCTTGCCGGACGGGTAAAGCAGTCTTTCACCTCTGCATTCGATAACATCCTTTGCCGGATCAACCCGTATTGCAGGGTTGTCTATAATAGTACCGTTGACCCTCACCAGACCTTGCCGGATGAGGTTCTCGGCGCCCCGGCGTGAAGAGACCCCGGCTTGGGCGAGCACTTTCTGGATTTTTTCGCCTTGAGTTTCTCTGGTCATCATAGCGGATTTCTTCTGACCCACCGGCTCAAAACCAGTTGGATATTATTTTAATAGAGGGATGCACAATTTTTCCGTTTACCGGACAGGAGGGCCATAAAGCTGAATAGCAAGTTTACTGGAAACCTTTCATTTGGTGAGACTATATTTAAAACTCATCAAAGAGAAAATATACAACTGAGGATTTACATCAGAACCTGCTGACCCCCCAGTTCTTCATTTTGCTCGTCTTTATCGCTCTCCAGGTACCTACTATCAGCACTCTCCTCGCCCAGGATAACCTCCAGCTCACTTTCCTTGGGCAAGTGGCCCAGGTCAGGCAGGCCGAAATAGCGCAAGAATTCGGGTGTTGTACTGTAAAGCAGCGGCCTGCCCAGCACCGGGGCCCGCCCACAGACAGTAATAAGCTTCCTCTCAAGCAGAGTTTTCAGCACTCCCTGGACGTTGACGCCTCTTATTTTTTCTATTTCTGCGCGGCCGATTGGCTGGCGGTAGGCGACGACCGAAATGGTTTGCAGGGCGGCCTGGCTAAGCCGGTGCGCTGCAATCTGTCTTCCCAGGCTCCGAATGTAACCGGCAAGCTCAGGCAAGGCCCGGAACTGGTAGCCTCCGGAGATATTCAAGATCCTGAACGCGCGGCCCTCCTTTTCGTACTGCCCGTTGAGCAGGGAAACCACCTTTACGACCTCATCTTCCTTCATCTCGGCTGCCCGAGCAAGTTTACCGGCCGACACGGGCTCTACCGAGGCGAATAGAAGCCCTTCAACAATTGTCTGTTTGGAATATTCTGCCATCTGGTGTTCCAGATTCAATCCATGTGAACCGATTCGGCTGAATCAGTCCCGGCCCGATCCTCTGGAGGCTCCTCCGGTTTATCGGGGCCGTTTACAGTTGCGGACTTGAGCCTTTTCCTGACAATCCAGAGCTGGGAGAACGGGTCTGTCTGCTCGATTTTGATCTCCCCCCCTTTGGCCATCTCCAAAAGCGCCACGAGGGTAACCACGATAAAAAAGCGGCTTGAGCCCTCAGACACGAGGTCGGAGAAAATTAATCTCCTTCTCTGTCTGAGCATCTCTCTGATTTCTCCCACCCGTCGAGCCGTGGAGATTTTCTCCCGCAAAATATGGTGCACAGGCTCCGGTGGAGGTTTTTTGAGCAGTAGCCTGCCAAAAGCGAGGATCAACTCGTTGACCGTGGCATCTACCTGGATATCTTCTTCCTGGAAGGAATAGAGTTCAACTTCCGAGAAACCGCGCTCGGCCTTGATGGAACTGAGCTCCTCCAGGCGGCGCATGTGTCCGGCGATCTCCTTGAACTGCATGTATTCGACTATTTTCTCGACCAGCTCAGTACGCGGGTCTTCCCATTCCTCATCCTCGCCCTCTGGTCTTGGAAGGAGCATCCTGCTCTTGATCTGAAGCAGGGTTGCCGCCATGAGAATAAAATCGCCTGCCTTTTCCAGGTTCAGGTTCTCGATCCTGGTCACGTACTCCAGGTACTGATCGGCAAGCAGCGCAATCGGGATATCGTAGATATAGATCTCCTGCTGGCGAATCAGATAGACCAGAAGGTCCATCGGCCCTTCGAAAATATCAAGTCGAACCTGATAATCTTCCATTTCTTACCAACTGAGGTTCTTAATAATCCATGCCCATTGCTTCGCGCACCAGGGCCATGGTCTCGGCAGCCCGCTTAGAACCCGCTTTTGAGCCCTCGAGAAGGATCTTTTTAACTTTCAGCGGGTCATCTTCGTAAGCCTTGCGGCGTTGGCGGAGCGGGGCCAGAGTGTGACCGATTGCACCGGCCAGCTTGTCCTTGCACTCAACGCAGCCTAGTTTTCCTGAGCGGCAGCCAGCGGC
>JAUVUV010000528.1 GCA_030604975.1 Candidatus Glassiibacteriota bacterium
AGGAGAGTCGCTGTGCGACCTAGATTATTATCAGTGCCTGTTTCCTTGGCCAAGGAGGTCGCACTCTGGGCTCCTGGTGCGGCCATCTTGACCACCATGGCTTTCTTGAAATCTTCAGGGTAGTATTGCATCTCCAAAATCCTTTCTGCCCGCGATTTTTTCGCCCAGGGGGAAACCCCCCTGGGCCTCTGTCCCTGTTCCTCTAGAGACGAAAACTACCCTGACATAGCGGGCAAATATGAAGTATATCGAAAAGGAGAGCATCAGATTTGCAGGATACTTGCGCAAAAGCGGTTACCATAAATAGCCGCCAAAATCGGGTAGGAAGCAGCAGTTTCCGGAAATAGACCGAGGTGAGTTCTTCGACCTGCAGACAGCACGATGTAAGATCAATCAAGCCCAGGTGGATCGGATTGATCGCCTGCTTGAGAAACTAAAGTAAGCGTATCTCTTTTGCTCTTCCCGTAGAACCATCTAAGTATGTGACTCATTTGCGGCTTTACTGGGTGAGAGGATTTCGAACAGATTACAAGGAATTGAAGGCAGCTATCGATGAACTAACAAGGATAAAATCCGAGTTGCTACGATCCGAAAAATGTGTTTGAATTTAAATTTTCAATGTTTCAGAAAATTAATAGAATGGAGAATGTTAAACTTGGCGGCCTGGGGCAGATATTCTTATTATGGAAGGGGAGGTTTGCCGAGCATTGACAGCAGATTTATTTCGGGGGACGCAGCCCTTGACTTCCATATTTATATGTGTTAACAAAGTCCCTAACATTTCAGTTTGGAGGGTGGCTTATTGAATATCCGATTCTTGGGTACAGGAGCTGCTGAGGGCATCCCTAGTTTCGGTTGTACATGCCGCCAGTGCAAGCTGGCCAGAAAAGAGGGCGGTCTTAACGTTCGTAAACGGGCCAGCTTGTTAGTAGAAGTGAATAGCCGGCGCATCCTGCTCGATACACCTCCGGAAATCAGCCTGCTGCTGAACCAGGCTGAGGTTTTTAACTTAACGGCCATTTTTTTAAGCCACGAGCATTACGATCATATTGGCGGGCTAATTGAGTTCGAGTTCTGGAATCAGGTGCTTCCGATCTTCGCAGGTTTTGATACCCTGCCTCATCTCAGGCTGACCCCGCGTCTCGAAAGCCGGGCTCTTCTGTCAGGCTTCTCAACTCAGAGCTTTCTGCATTTCGCTGACCTGCGGATAATGCCTTTTAAGGTCAGCCCTCATGTTCCCTGTTACGGCTTTTCTTTTGAGGCCAATAGGAAACGAGTAGTGCATTTCACGGACTCAAGCTCTGAACTCAGTGATCTCCACCGCCATATTGCAAAAGAGGCCGACTTAGTCATCTTCCATACCCCGACCTTTGAGACAAATCGCAATCACCTTAGCGTTCAGAATGTCATCTCTTTAGTCAAGGATTCTTCCCTCAAAAGGGTGATTATTACTCATATCAACCACAACAATTTCTCCCACACCGAACTTGAGGAAAAAGTCGCACCCTGGGCGATTACAGTAGCCCATGACGGCCTGAGTTTGGAAGTATAACCATGCAAATTAGGTTTTTGGGTACAGGCGCGTTAACCTGCTCAGCGGGAGTTATGGTACGCGGGTGGCCATGATCTATGCGTGGAAGTATCCGGACAGTCTCTATCGCTCGGCCATGATTGCCGTCAACCCGCCCGGACACTTCTCATGGGAACCGGATGTAGTTGACCAACAATTGGAGTACGATGCTGAACTGTGTGCGAAAGATCCAGAATGCAGC
>JAUVUV010000074.1 GCA_030604975.1 Candidatus Glassiibacteriota bacterium
ACCGGCGCCTGGAAACAGACCGCTTTCCGGTTGGCTCTTTTTTCGCCTCCGACTCCTGAGTACCCGATGACTCTGTTACAGACACACCCGGATGCGAAAATCACCGCCACACGGGGCACGGCAGCGCACGCGATCAGCCTTCACCCGGAATGGGAACTGATTTAGGCTTGAGCGAGGTGGGCCCACTCCCTTTCTGAATGAATCACTCCAGAGGAAAAACCAATGGTTAAAACCGGCTGCAAGGGGTTGATTGGATCCGGAGGTATCGGTTCGGGAATCTTTTTCGAACTGGAGGGCAACCCCACCCTTGGCCGCAATGAAAGCCGGCTGGGGGTCTTGAGCGACGCCAGGGATTTCTGCAAGCTGCATATTATCTGCCATTATATTGCAGTGCTGATGCGCTCAGACAGTGCGGATAAATCGAGCTTCCAGACAGTGGCAATCGGCAGGGTGGGCCGGGATGAAACCGGCAGGGGGATGGTGAGGATGATGAAGGAGACGGGGATGGATACCTCGCTGGTAAAAGAAACCGAGAACGCCGCCACTCTTTTTTCCGTCTGTTTCCAGTATCCTGATTCCTCCGGGGGCAATATCACCACCGCCCGGAGCGCAAGCAGTCTGCTAACGCAGGAGGACATCCGCCAGGCAGAACCGCTCTGCAAGGAATTCGGACTACAGGGGATTGCACTGGCCGCGCCGGAGGTTCCTCTTGAATGCCGACTGGAGTTGCTGAAAATGGCCGCAGAATACGGCATGAAGCGGTTCTGCGCCTTCAACTCGGCGGAATTGAACGAACCTGTGGCTGTTGAGTGTATCAGGCACACAAATTACATTGCCATGAACCGGGATGAAGCCGAAACCCTGACCGGGGAAAACTGCGCCCAGGACCGTCTGGATGATTTTCTGGAACTGGTCCGGGAGAGACTGCTCGCGATCAATCCGGATATCCGCATCCTGGTTACGCTGGGCTCGTCCGGGTCATACGGTTTCGAAAATGGTGCTTGGGAGTTCACCCCCTGTGCCAGAGTAGAGCCGAAAAGCACCGCAGGAGCCGGGGATGCAACTCTGGCGGGAATTATCATAGCTACCGCCTGCGGGCTGCCGTTTATCCTCCCCGGACGAAAGAGGAGAAAGAATCTGGCAGAGACGCCTCTGGAGACCGCATGCGATTTTGCTGCCCTTCTTGCTTCCCTGTCCGTTCTTTCCATGGACACGATCAATCTGGCGACAACCCCTGCCAAGCTCGCCGTGCACAGCAGGGGGCTCAGGCTGAAATTATCCTCAGAGATCGAGAGTCTGCTGGAATAAAGCGGCGCTTTCCGGGCGGCTTGTAAAGAATTAGGATCAAGATAGAACTAGCCCGCGGCAAGCCGCGGAGTATCAAAATGATGAATTTGATCGATCTTATTCCCCCAGAGGATGAACACATCGAGACAACCCCCTGTCTCCCCCTTTATTAAGGGGGACTAAACTACTACCGGCTGAAGCCGGTAGGTTTAGGGCGACTTACTCGCTCGACCGGATAAATTCGGTCATCGCAGCCGCATTTGAAAAACCAAAAACTGGCCCCTTCGGGGCATACTAAAGGCGAGGGATTTTCTCCCATTCCCCGATTGGGACATTAAATCAGTTTCCGCAAAAAAAGAGCCGAAACCCGTGTTTCCGGTTCCGGCCCTTTTTAAATCTAAAACTCTGGAACACTCAAGGCATCACCATCCGACCCGCCGCGGGCTGAAAGCCCTGAGGTCGACTATCGGATCAAGTTCGATGGCTTTCTTGCGTTCAATTTCAGCCTCTTGCTCACGCCCCAGTCCTTCCAGGGCCAGCGAGCGTTTGAAACAGAGGATCGCCTGGGCGTTTCTTCTGGGATCGAAATTCATTCCCTCCACAAGATAACGATTATTAGAAGCTTCTCTCCTGTCCACTGCCGCGAGAAATTCCTCATAGACTCTGCGGGCTTCCGCTTTCTTGCCAAGTTTTTCAAGCGCTTTGCCTTTGTAATACTGGTAAGCGTTGTCAGGGGCCGGCTGGTCGGCTGCCACTTTCTTGAACATTTCCCCTGCTTCCCTTTTCCGTCCCAGGGCCTCGAGAGCCACGGCCACTTTGTAGCGCTTGCGGGCATGGATGGTCCTGGGCTGGGCAGCTACTTCCAGGTTTGGCGGGTATTCCAGGGAGAGGCGGTAATGCTCGAGTGCTTTCTCGTAGTTTCCGGCCTCGAATTCGATATCACCCAGCCTGATATGGCTCTCGACCCAGTACTGGTGGATACCGTAGCGGCCCTCCCAGGACTTGAAGTGATGATCATAGAGCCATTTGAGAGCATCATTGTAACGGCCTACCTGGACGTAACTGGAAACCAGGCGTTTCAGTGCCTGGTCGCGCTTAGTAACTGTGTCGATGTATTTTTCCAGGAAGGCGATAATTTCTTCGTTAGAAAGCCCTAGATCGACATATACCTCTTCAAGTTCGTAGATCGCCAGGGCGGCTGTCGGGTCGGCTTTCACAGCGTTCTCGTAAGCCTGGCGCGCCTTCTGAAGGTCATCTTTCTCGTGGAACGCATAGCCCAGGTTCCGGTGGGCGATGGCATTAGCCGGATCGAGCGTAACTGCTTTTTCCCAGCAGGCTATGGCCTCCTCCATCTGTTTCTTGCTGTAAAGCAGGTTGCCCATCAGGTATTGCACCTGTGCATCGTCCGGGTTCTGCTCAATCGCGCAGTTCAACACGGGCAGGCTTTCCAGGCGGCTGGGGAAACAGTATTTGACCGAGGCAGCCGAACCTTTGGCCCGGTAGGCAGCTGCCTGTTCACTGTTACCGAGAAGGTTGTTGTAGCAGGCTAGATAGTAATAAACCATCGGCGAGACGTTATCGGTTTCCCCAGGCAATATCTCGAGGATTCGCACCGCATGCTTGTACTGGCCGCAGCGGGCATAGCGGATGGCAAGCTCGAGAAAATTATCACTGTCCAGCCTGGAGAGTTTGAGCGCCTGATCGTAAACTTTTTGCGCTTCCTCGCTTCTTCCCAGTTTTGTAAGGGCATGATATTTCTCGGTCAGGGAGAGGAAACCGAGCGGATCCATCCTCTGAATCTCCTCTGCCACTGCCAGAGCCTGCTCGTGGCGTCCCAGACGGTTGAGGATCAGCGCTTTGACAGTATAGGCCTGGGCGTTGTCACCGTTGCCCCTGATACTACGCTCGATATGCTCCAGAGCGCGCTCATAGCGCCCCTGGGAAGCGGTAAGCTGGGCCAGTTCGAAATGGGCCGCGGCATAATAGCCCAGGTCGTAACTCGAACGGTTCAGGCTTTTCTCTGCTTGATACAGATCACCGAGCCACAACTGGGCAAGCCCCTTAAAATACCAGGCCTTGTAAAAAGAGGCGTCCCGCTCGATTGATTTATCGAAACATTTCAGTGCCTCCTCGAATTCTCCTTGCTTGAGGTAAATCAAGCCAACAGCAGTGTTCGAACGCAAATCCCCGGGATCCCTGTTGAGGGCCTCCTGGTAATAATTCATTCCCCGATCCGGGTTGCGGAACTTGTCAAAGTGGTCACCGATTACAAAAAGCTCGTCCTGAGATTTGACTTGCTCAGGGGGCGGATACCGTTTTACCGGTTCGGGAAGCGGAGGATTGGTGGGCCTGGAGTGCTGAAAAGCAAGAAGCGTATCACCCCCTGCACAGAGCACTAACATCTTCAGTGAATACAGATCGGCCCCTTTCGGTGTTTTCACCTCCTCTATAAATGGATTACCGGGATCGGGATCGGCTGTTTTGCGATAAATCTCGTTTCCGTCATGAGTCAGGACAACCTGAGCGTCCTTGTTCATCCCTGTGGGCGACCAGCCGATTCTGGCCTTTCTTTTTTCCAGTTCGATATTCAGCGTGCCTTCCAGGTTGGCAAAATCCCAGACTCCGATATCGCGCACCGGGAACCAGAAATGGCTGAAAACTTTTGTTTCTCCGGGCATTATCCAGTGAAGGTCAGGCTGATTGTCCGAATAGCCCCCGGCCTGTGGTTCGAAATAGGGCAGGTCGCCATCGGTGAGGATATCCTCCCAGATTCGGCCTGAGGGCGCGGCGCCCCAGGTCCAGAGTTTTTTTCCACGTACGATATTAGGGTCTGCAAAGTGCACCATGCCTGCCTTTTCTTCCGGGCTGTATCCGCCGAAATAGCCTTTCTCGCACTCCCAGGCGAAGAAGCTCGTTGCACGGGCGGTATTTTTCCAGAAGCTCATATTATTACCTTCATGAACAGGCCAGTGTAAAAACTCGTTTTTGCCGTGGCCGGTTACGATCTCCACTGGGATAACCGCCTGGTATTCCTGGGTGGCACGTACAGCGCTGGTGGCCCAGAACTGGAAACGATGGATGTAAGGAGTACAGTTGTAAAGACGCACCTTGGTTTCCACCCAGTTTCGTCCCGGATGCACCGTGGTTCCCACGGACCAGCGCATTTTGGTTATCCGGTCTATTTCACCGGTCCAGGCGGTTTTGGATCCATCCGGGTTCTCCACAATCCGGTAGTCCGTGTCCCGAAAGCCGGAGGCCCTGTGGCCGTCCGGGAAATTCCACTCCACGCCGCCGGAAATCCAGGCACCTGTTAATCCGACCAGGCCCGGCTTGATTGTCACCTGGTCGTAGAGAAACTGGTAGCCGTTAGTCTTGTCCTGTGCTCCGTGAAGGCGGCCGCCAATCTCGGGCAACACGAGAGCCTTGACATATTCGTTTTCCACCCAGAGAGCGCGATACGTACGGTCGTATTTTTCATTGGTAATCCTGTCGAACATGGTATAGGGGTAAATCCGGTCGCTCCAGCGGGGCATGATTTCCGGCTCGCGAATGCGGTAGGTTGGTATGATCAGCGGTTCCTCGTAAACGCGTACCCCCCCATCCGAACGTGCAGTTGAAATAATTGTACCGACCATTAATACCAGCAGCAATCGCCAGACTCTCATGGGACATTCCTCCTGAACTTTAGAAAAAATAACTGTATAAGATCATTTGGGAATCCGGTAAATTTGCTAATAAAACAGATTACTGTCAATTAAAAGTTTTTCCGAAATTTTTTCCATTTTCCTGAATTTGCAGGCTTGGCCTCATTCCGGGAGGCATTCCATGATTATTTCTTTCATCCTTGGGTACTGGCTGCCTGCAACCTCGATAGTGTAGCTTTCACCGCCTGAATTTACCACCCTGCGGTCGACCCTGTCCCAGCCCTGCTCCTGCCATTTATAAGTCACGACCAGTCTGGCATCATCCGGTATCCGGTCGGCAAGCACGGTAACCATGTTCCGGCCCGGCTTGAGGAAGGGCAGCGAATACATGTTGAGCTGGCAGAGCGCCTCGGCTTTGAATTCGAGCAGGCTCACCGAACCCGAGGCGCTCCTGTCGTGGAGCTTCAACTTGAGACCGAAGCGATAGCGCTGTTCGAGCAGGTTAGCCGGTATCTCGAAACAGAAATCCCCGCCTGATTCGACAACCCCGAGGCAGAGCCAGTTTTCGCTTTCGCCGATATCCATATACACCGCAATCCACGAGCCGTCGGTAACTTTCGCCCGGCCTTTGATCTTACCGCCGACAAAGACATACGGCGCCTCGAAAGTGAAAAAGAACTCGCCGTCACTGCTGCCCGGCTTACAGCGAAGAACGTTTCCGGTCACGTTCTGCCCCTCGGCTATCTCCAGGGACTTGACCGAATCCGCAGCCCGGAAAACCCGCTTATCCGAGAACATGTCCTCGTAGCTCAACAGCCCGTTTGCATAGTAGTGGTAGCATTCCCGGCCATTAATAACCTTGCGGTACGGCTCGATAATCGGCCAGTTATTTACATCCCGCTTTTCCCTGCCGCCGTCCGGGTGGTGTGGTGGCAGGATAGCCGGCGAGGGGCTCCGGCGTTTCTTATTCTTTCTGGTGAAGTCATAGCTCAGGTTGTACATGCCAGGCAGGTTGTCCCACAAGCGGGTCAGGCGGAAACCGGGTCGCAGGTTAAAAGCCATGGTGTGGGTATTAGGCTCGTTCGCGTTGGATGGCTCGTATTCCGGCAAGGCGCCGAGCAGAAAATCTACCCCGTACTTGCGGTAGGTAAACCATTGGTCTGCCTGGGCCAAGGCTCCCTCCGGGTAAACCGACTCGCCGTCCCAGGGGCAGAACGGCATGCCGGCCCGGCCCTCGGCCACGGCTCTGGTCAGCAGGGTCGTATCCGCCACGATATCGTCTATCGAGGCGATCTCGCGGCGGTCTCTCCGGAAAGCGTAGCAGCCGATAATTGCGTCCATGAAATGCCAGCGCCCGTTCCATTTGACCTCGGCTGTGCCGTGCCCAGGCACGCTCACTCCCCGCGCATCCTCGAACAGCCCGCTCTGCTTGCAGACACTGGCGAACATCCAGTTGTTCTGGGTGCAGAGCGTATAGCCGTAAACATTGACCATGCGAAGAAAATCGAACATGTGCTGCTGGTCGTTTACCGGAAAGGGGTACTCCACACGCGCGGCGTAGGGGAACATCGAGCGGCGGAAAAAGTTGAAAATCGCGATTGCCTGGTCCTGGGGATCGTTGAGTCCTCTGGTCAGATCGGCAACCAGGCTCTGGTAGTCGAAGCAGTTCACGCTGCAGTCTGTGATTACCCAGGGGTTTGCTATCGAGTTCTGAGCGGCTTTCGCCGGGGTGAAAAAAGAAAACGCGGCACACAGGGCCAGGCCCACTAGTTTATTTACCGGGATCGTAATCATAAGCATCCAGCGCTCCTTCAAAGTGGGAAAACAGTTAAGAAAAGGAATTTGAAAGATTAATTAGTTGCAAAGTTATCAATGCTTTTGCCCAAGGTCAAGAACGTGACGAAAATTGCCTTTTCTCAAGTTTAAATCCATTAAAAGTGAACAACTCGATGAGAGGAAAATTGACAAGCCAGCCATGGTTCCTTTATGTGATAGAAGCTTAAAACCTTGTTCATTCCTAATCAGGAGAAACATCGATGAAAACCACTCCGGGTTCAAGGATTTCTGCGAAAGTTTCACCCTGCCGAAACATTCGATCCTCCTGCTCGAGAAAAAAGGCTCTGCCCGCTGAATAGCCCCTCTCCGGTTGCGGCGGGCAAAGCCTTTCGCCGCCATATCAAATATTGTCAAAACAGGATGAAACCGTTATATTATCAACTCAATTATTTTGACTTCCATTTATTTTCAGCAGGGAATTTATTGCAGGTGTCCAGCAAAAGAGGATTTCCTTACAGACCCACTATCGTGTTCGGTCTTCTGGCCACTCTTTGCCTCTGGCTATCATGCGGCCAGGCCCCGCCGAGAAGAGGGATGGAGCTTGCGCAGATCCGTGATATCGAGGCTCAGAAGCGGGACCGCGATGTTATCGTAATCGATACCGATTTCGGCAAAATAGTGATCCTTCCGCTCAAGGAGGCCGCTAATAACACCGCGCGGGAGATCAGCAACATGATCAAGAGAGGTTTTTACGATGGCCTGGCTTTCCACTATGTCGAGCCAGGAAAATTGATCCAGGGCGGAGATATCAACAGCAGGGACGACGACCCTACCAACGATGGAGCCGGCGACCCGGGTTTTACCATAAGGCCTGAAATTAATGCTCCAAACCTTATCGGCAGCGTAGGGCTTGCTCATCCCCCGGGGGAGCTGGAAAAGGGAAACAGCCAGTTTTATATTCTTCTCAGGGACATGCCTGAGCTTAATAATCGTTACACGGTTTTCGGCGCAGTAGTGGATGGAATGTCGGTGGTGAAAAAAATTTCCGAGGTTCCCACAGACTCCGAGGGCCGGCCGCTGGAAAAAGTGCTTATGAAACAGGTTTATATCAAAGAACGCTTTATCTGATACTGTCTTGAAATTATTCAGAATACGCAAAAAGGGCTGTATAAATAACAATAAGACTTTTTTCCCGTTCAGGCACCAGGCTTAGTTTATCTAACTCTGCGCTTCCAGAGAAAGGATGATCTGATGATAAGAGCAAAGAGGCTTTCCCCTTATTTTCTGGTATTTTTGGCCCTGGCTGTTGCATGTTCAAGTGGAAACAGCGCCGAGGAAAAAAAGCCGATACCGCCCCCTATGCCCAAGGTGCGCAAATCGCCCGAGCCAGGCATCCAGCCCCTTACCGAAAAGGATGAAGTGGCGGTTATCACGACAGGATTCGGCAAGATCATCCTTCGCTTTTATCCCCAGATAGCTCCCAATCACGTGAAAAATTTCAAGTTGCTCGCCAGGAGCAAGTTCTATGACGGGACCACGTTTCACCGCGTGATCCCGGGATTCATGATCCAGGGAGGAGACCCGAACAGCAAGGACGACAACCTGGACAATGACGGCATTGGACGAGGCCCCCGGACGCTGAACGCCGAGTTCAGCAAAATACCGCATGAAAGAGGAATCCTCTCCGCGGCGCGCAGCCAATTGCCCAACAGCGCCTCGTGCCAGTTCTTTATTATG
>JAUVUV010000148.1 GCA_030604975.1 Candidatus Glassiibacteriota bacterium
AAGAAGCCGAGGAAAAAGAATCTAAGGCCAAAATGACGGATAAAGAACAGGCTGAAAAAGTGCAAGAAAAATCGGAACCTGAAAAAGGAAAAAAGGGGAAACAAAAAAAAGCTCCTTTGAGTGAAGGTTCCGAAAAGAAGTCCAAAGGTAAAAAGGCGAAAGAAAGCGAAGAGAGCTAGTTTATGGCAGGTCAGTCAAGGAGCTTCGTTCCCAAGGTGCATGTCTGTGGACATGCACCTTTTTTATTTTTACTGTGGATACGGTATCTCACCCAGTTTATAGTTGCTCTTGGCTTCTGGATTAGCTATTTTAAACTTTTTCTGAATACTCAAAAAAGTCATTGTAAACATGGATTTAACCGTATGCTTTCAGACAGATTGAAAAGATGGGCCTGTCTGTTATCGATCATGGTTCTAAGCACAGCTTGTGGAGGAGCAGGCGTTCGAACCGAAGGCCGTGCCACCAGGCTTGATACAGATGAGTACGGCTTTCTGAAACAGGGTATCCAGCACTATTCTGCGGGCAGATACGAACAGGCAATGTCAGCATTTGACAGATTACTTGCAATAGCCGCCCCGCAGGACAGCCAGCTTGTTTACCTTTCCGTTTATTACGGGATTCGCTCACGCCTGGCCACAGGCAAAGATTTGAGCGCTGATTCGCTTTACGACTCTTTCCAGAGGACAATCCCGGGTGAACAGCAGCGGGAACTGGAATTTTTACTGAGGCGAATGGAAGCGCCTCTAAAGGGAGAACCATACCTCTCCGGGGAGCGGCTTGTTGCTTACAAGTTAGGGGTAATTCTTACCTTGAGCGGACAGTTCTCTCAGATCGGGAAAGCGATACTTGAGGGAATCGAACTGGCCGTGGAGGAGTTCAACCAGAACCACCAGGACGGTAGAAAGGTAATTCTGGATATCCGTGATGACTCCTCGGACCCGATCCGGGCAGCTACCCTGGGCCGGGCCCTTGCCGCAGACAGCACGATAGCCGGACTTATCGGTTCTTATGAAAACGAGACCTCTCTCGCAATAGCGCTAGTGGCTGCAGCAACCGGCCTTCCCTTGGTTTGCCCAACTGCGGATGCGCCGGGACTGGACAATCTGGGCCCGATGGTGCACATGCTGAACCGTACCGATCCTGAACTGGCCCGAGAACTGGCCCGGTTTGCAGTGGATGAGCTGAAACTTCACACCTTCGCCATTCTCGCTCCCGATGATGAAAGAGGTAATTTGCTGGCATACACTTTCGCCCGGGCAGTACGCGAAGCCGGGGGAGTGGTGGTTTCGAATCAGCGCTATTCCGGCCAAACAAGCACTTTCGAAAACCAGTTGAACCTGCTTCAGCGCTACCTTCCGGATGCTGTCTACCTCCCTGCGAAAACGAATGAAATAACCCAGATCGCCTCCCAGGTATATTATTACGGTCTCGGTGATGTCCGTCTTCTGGGTGCTGAGTACTGGGACAGCGAAAGGGTGATCCGATTGGGCGGTGAATACGTGGACGGGGCTGTTTTCGCCTCCGCATTCTACGCTGAAGGAGAGGGTTTGCGCTGGAAAGAATTCAAGGAACTTTACGAAAGAACCCACAGCCGTCCGGTAAATCGCTATTCCGCATTGGGATACGACGCTGCATGCATTATTCTGGCGGCAGCCGGCAAAATGCCAACGCACCGGCAGCTTCTTGCCCGTAATTTGAATCGCTCTTTGCATTTCAGCGGAGCGATGGGGATCTACTGGGTTGAGAATTCCGGACTTGTCAGGAGGAAAACTTTTATTCTTGAACTTTCTCAGGGCAATGTGGTGCCGGCCAAACCCTTTGAATCTCTCCAGGAGAATGGCGATGAAGCCTTCCCGGATAGTATCCCCGGATCCGCCGCTGCTCAGGAAGGACCGAATAACAACTAAGTTTGACCGGAGTTTCTTACCTTGAGCCGTGAACATCCCTATCTTTCGTTAGTCATACCGGCTTATAACGAAGAAAAAAGGATCGGGAAAACGCTTGAAGGAATGCTCGAGTTTATCGGGACTAAGAGCTTTCCCACTGAAATCCTGGTGGTCGATGACGGCAGCACGGACAGGACGGTTGAGGTGGTTAACTCTTTCAGCAATGGGAAGATACCGCTTAGACTGATCAGCTACGAAAAAAACCGGGGCAAGGGATACGCGATTAAGACCGGTATGCTCGCCGCCAGGGGTGAGTACGCGCTTTTTGCCGATGCCGACATGAGTACGCCGATCGAGATGTTCGACCGTTTCGAGCCGTACATGAAAGAAGGGGTGGAGGTTATTATCGGGACCAGGAAAACGGCCGGAGCTTACGTGGGTAAACATCAGGCGTTGTACCGTGAGAATATGGGCAAGGTATTTACCTGGCTTTCGAACCGGCTGCTGGGACTCGATACCACTGATTTCACCTGCGGTTTCAAGTGTTTCCACCGCCGCACGATCGAGCCGGTTTTCGGCAGTCAACGGATATCCGGCTGGGGATACGATACGGAAATAATTTTTATCGCCAGGCACAAAGGATTCCGGATCCAGGAAGTCCCGGTAAGTTGGTATAACGACGAGGCGACCAGGGTAAAGCGGTGGAAAAATGTGTTTACCTGTTTGTTAGAGCTTTACCAGATTCGGAACAACAACCGTAAAGGACTTTACGGGTAGTGTTAACCATTCCTTCATCCAGGTCAAAACTGAACTCACGGAAAAACCCATCCGTTAATGAGCAGCGAACTGCCTCGGCTAACAGCGCCTCTCTCGCTTTTTTCTGGAAAGTCTTTCCATATCTTTTTTTAGCAGTTCTGACTGGGTTCTTTTTCTGGCGGCTGATTACGCCTTTGGAGCTCTCCCGCGCCTGGCTCTGGGAGGATTTCATTTACCAGAATTATCCCTATCGCGCGTTTGCCGCAACAAGCCTTGCGATGGGCCATTTCCCCTTCTGGAACCCCTATGTTTTCGGCGGGCAGCCTTTTTTCGCGGACATTCAGACCGCGATCATTTACCCGTTCAATCTGGTTCAGGCCCTGTTCGCCACGCCTGAATCGGTGAGCCCATATCTCGTGCAGTTTATTGAGATCCTGCACTACCTGTTGGCAGCGATCTTCACCTATCGCTTCCTTCGGCTCTGCCGTGTCGAGCTCGAGGCCTCTCTTCTTGGGGCGGTGACCTTCTCTTTCAGCGGATTTATGGTCACCCACGCTCTCCACATGAATTTTATCTATGTTTTTATCTGGCTGCCGCTGATTCTCGAGTTTTTCGAAAAAGCGCTCTCGGGGGGGAAGTTCAGGCACGTGCTGCTTTGCTCGCTGTTTCTGGCCCTGAGCAATATGGGGGGCTATCCGCAGTACAGCCTCTATATCTATTACACTCTCGGACTTTACTGGCTGGTATACGAGCTGGGGCAAAAAAAGACCAGAACCTGGACTCGTTCTTCGGCGCTCCGGCGGTTGGCAACTCTGGCATTCGTGGCAATTGCCGCTCTTGGGCTGAATGCGTTCTGCTATCTGCCAGCGGCTGAACTGGCCGAGTTTACTCCTCGCAGCGAGATGACCTATCAGGCCTCGGTGGAGCATTCGCTTGCCCCACATCTTTTATTGAAACTGATCAATCCGAAATTTTTCGGGGTTCATTATCCGAGTTTCAATAATTACTGGGTCGGCTCTTACAGCCACTTCTGGGAGACCTGCCTTTTTATCGGGATCCTGCCGCTGATACTGGCTTTCTGGGCACTTCGCTCTTTCAGGAGCAACCGCCAGGTGACATTTGCCGCTGCTCTGGCGGTGATAAGCCTCTGGCTGGCCCTGGGGCAAAATGGATTTCTCTATAAGCTTTTCTTCCACCTTGCACCGGGATTCGACCGTTTTCGTATCCCGGGCCGATTTTCGGCTCTGGTATCCCTTGCGCTGGCCCTTCTTGCAGCACACGGCTGGTCTATGCTTGCAGGATCTGCAGGCAAACTTTCCAATAAATTTTATAAAAGCGGCCTGTTTTACCTGATATTGGCCCCCTTCTCAATTATCATCCTGATGTTGCTTTTTCTGAATACGCCCGTTTCTTCCGCAGTCGCGGACGGGATTCTGGCTAAGGGGCCACTGAAACACGCCTCGACCGCAGCCTGTTTTGCCTCTCTGGGCTGGTTCGCAGCAGCCGCGGCCCTGATTTTTGCAGTCGTGTTTTTTAAGGGGAAAGGCCGCATTGGATTAGGCATTGCCGCCTCCCTGCTTGTCTTTGCCGAACTTTTCTGGTTCGGTGCGCCTTTCCTCAGAGGGGAGGCATCACCGGAAGAGCTCTATCCGCACAACATGTTCGTTGAGAGGTTTCAGAAGGAAGGAGAGGAGGAACTTTTCCGTATCAATGTACGCAGTATCGAGAATCCGGGAATCATGCTTCTGCGCCGCAACCAGGGGAGCATCCACCGAGTTTTCCTGATCGAGGGCTATAACCCCCTTCAGCTCAAACGCCGGCTCGGGGAGGTAGAAAAACAGCGGCGGTTCGACCTGCTCAACGTGAAATACAAGATCGCCGTGGATCTGGAGCGCAGAACAGCAGGATTTGTTCTTCACCCCACCTACCTGCCGCGCGCTTTCGTTGTGCACAACTGGCGTGTGCTGGATAACGACGAACAGATCCTGGAAACGCTGAACAGCCCGGATTTCGACCATCACTCCGAGGTTGTGCTCGAAGCCGATCCTGGCATTGACACCTCTGAACCCGGTTTACATATTGAATCGACAGTGGAGATTAGTAGATATACTCAGAACGAAATAGTGATTGATGTCCAGACAGGCAGGCCGGGTATCCTGGTTCTCAGCGAATGGCATTACCCGGCGTGGAAAGCCTGGATAGACGGAGAAGAGGTACCGGTACTGCGTGCCGATCACGCCCTTCGCGCAGTGGCGGTTCGCCCCGGCAGACACCAGGTGCGGTTCGCTTACTGTTCGGATTCGGTGGCTCGCGGAGTGGCAGCCAGCGTGATTACTATCCTGGTAATGCTGGCTGTTTCTTTGGTATTCCATAGACGCGGAAGATTTTAGGCTGGCCTAGAGGACGCCTTATGAGATACGGTACATACTACGAGGGAGTAACTTTCGGAATCGGGGGAAGCCTTACCCGGGCTATCAAGTACCTGATCATTGCCTGCACGGTTTCATTCCTTATCGGCAAGTTGTTTCAGATAGCGGGCAGTTCTTTCTGGTTCACAGCCTTCGGACTCACCCCGTGGCTGATCAAGAAATATTTGATGATCTGGCAGTTCGGAACTTACCTGTTCCTTCACGGAGATCTCTGGCACCTGCTGTTCAACATGTTCGCTCTCTGGATGTTCGGCAGTGAGCTTGAGCGCACCTGGGGCAGCCGCGAGTTCCTGGTATATTTCTTTTTTACCGGTGTTTGTGTAGGAATTATCTACTGGATATTCGCTTCCGGCCTCCCTCTCTTTATTAGCTCCGGCACACAGTTCCAGGTGCTGATTGGCTCAAGCGGAGCTATTTTCGCAATTCTCGCCGCCTACGGCCTTCTTTTCCCGGAGCGCACAATCCTGTTCATGTTCATTTTCCCGATGAAGGCCAAATACTTTGTCCTGCTCATTGCCGCAATCGAGCTTTACCTGTGCTGGGTGCCATCGGGAGTATCGCACTTTGCCCACCTGTCAGGCATGCTGATCGGCTACCTCTATTTAAAGAAGGAATGGAATTTTTCACGCCTGCTGGACTACTATTACCAGCGTAAGCGCCACAGGAGAATAAAACTGGTAGAAAAAGAAGACATGGCTACCAGGCAGGAACAGGAGGAGGTGGACCGGATACTGGACAAGATAAGCTCCCAGGGCATGGAAAGCCTCTCCCGCAGGGAAGTGAGAATCCTCGACAGGGCGAGCGCCCGTAAGCGAGATAAATAATACCTGCCATTAAGAACAAATCCCTTCAGTTCCAACCAGCCCGGATTATTCATAAGCCCCAGACCT
>JAUVUV010000401.1 GCA_030604975.1 Candidatus Glassiibacteriota bacterium
ACCGAGAGGAACCTGCCTTACCATGCAGCCATGGCCGCCGCTTTCGGACTTCCCAGAGAGGAAGCTCTCAAAACATTAACATTGCACGCAGCCCGTATCCTAGGCGTGGATGACCGTGTCGGCTCGCTCGAAGTCGGCAAGGACGCCACCCTGATTGTCACCGACGGCGATCCGCTGGAGATAACCACACACGTGGAGAAACTCTACATCCAGGGCCGGGATGTGGATTTGAGCAACAAGCAGAAAGCGCTCTACGAAAAATACAGGGAGAAATACCGCAGGCTCGAGTAATAGACAAACATTCAGCTATTCCAGCTCGCTGGCTGCCTGACTAACTAACCCATAACCGCCCCTGTGCTGGCGTTCTGCACAGATTGCGAGTACCTTCTCAGGTAGCCAGTATCGATCCTGGGCTTGAAAGGTTTCTGTTGCGCCCTGCGCGACTCAATTTCCTCGCTGCTCAGCACGGCTTCGAGACAGCGCTCGTTGATATCGATCCTGATAACATCCCCGTCCTTGAGCAGGCCGATCAGCCCCCCCTCGGCAGCTTCAGGCGATACATGGCCGATACACGCCCCGCGCGTTCCCCCTGAAAAGCGGCCGTCAGTGATCAGCGCTACGCTTTCTCCCAGGCCCTGGCCTATGATATACGAGGTAGGTACCAGCATCTCCTGCATTCCCGGCCCACCCTTGGGGCCCTCGTAGCGGATTACCACCACGTGGCCGGGCTTGACTTTGCCAGCCAGGATACCCTCGCAGGCTTCCTCCTGGGAATCGAACACTATCGCCTTGCCCTCGAATTTCAGCATGCTTTCTGCTACCCCGGCTTTTTTCACAATCGCGCCCTGCTCGGCAAGGTTGCCCCAGAGTATACTCAGGCCGCCATCCGGCGAATAGGCGTTTTCAAGTGTGCGGACCACCTCGTTGTCCCTGACCCTGGCCCCGGCGATATTCTCCCCGATGGTTTTTCCGGTAACTGTGATACAGCCGGTGTCGATAAGGCCATTGATTGCGGAAATTCGCTTGAGGATCGCGCTTATCCCGCCCGCACAGTCTACATCCTCCACGTGGTATTTCGAACTCGGTGCCACCTTGCAGATATTCGGGCAGCGCCTGGAGATATCGTTGATCCGCTCCAGATCGTATTTCACTCCGGCCTCGTGGGCCACAGCCAGAGCGTGAAGAACCGTATTGGTGCTGCCTCCCATTGCCATGTCCAGGGCAAACGCGTTATCCAGCGATTTTTCGGTAACTATCTCGCAAGGAAGCGGTCTGCCTGCCAGAGCCATTTCCACGATCCGTCTTGCGGCCTGCCGGTAAAGTTTTTTCCTCCGGGGGTCCACTGCCAGGATTGTCCCGTTGCCGGGCAGCGCGATCCCGATCGCTTCACAAAGGCAGTTCATCGAGTTGGCTGTGAACATCCCGGAACAGGAGCCGCAGCCCGGGCAGGCGTTCTCTTCGAGAACCTGAAGTTCCTCAGCAGTTATCTTGCCGTTTTCATAGGCTGCCACGCCTTCGAACACGCTGATCAGGTCGATAGCCCTGCCGTCGGGCAGTTTGCCGGCTGCCATCGGGCCGCCGCTGATGACGATTGTCGGAATGTTGACTCTCAGCGCGCCCATCAGCATACCGGGCACGATTTTGTCGCAGTTGGGGATGCAGATCAGCGCGTCGAAACAGTGCGCCTTTACCACGGACTCAACGCTGTCGGCGATTATTTCCCGGCTCGGCAAGGAAAATTTCATTCCCACATGGCCCATTGCCACACCGTCACAGATACCCATGGTGTTGAACTCGAAAGGAGTTCCCCCGGCCTGGCGGATGTATTTTCTGATGTACTGCGCTACTTTATCCAGATGGACGTGGCCCGGGATAACCTGGTTGAACGAGTTGCACACGCCGATAAACGGCTTGCCGAAATCATCCGAACTCAGGCCCGTGGCTCTCAGCAGGCTGCGGTGCGGTGCGCGCACCGCACCTTTTTTGACTTGATCGCTTTTCATGGCTTTTCCTTTGGCTCATGTCTGGTTATAATTTATACTCCTTTATCGTCTTAAACATCGCCTCGATATTCCCGGTCGGAATATCCCCGATCATCTCATGGTCCGGAGCCGCAATAAGCTTGAGAGGGCCTAACGTGGAGATGGTGCGGATTACTTCCTCCCGCACGACCTTCGGGCTGGCATACGGCAGGGTTGTCTGTGTGCTGATTCCACCGTGAAAGGCGATTCTATTCTTGAAACGGGCTGCAAGATTCTCCGCACGCATGCCGGCAGCGCTCACCTGGACCGGGTCGAGTATATCCACGCCGCATTCGATCAGGTCGCCGATAATCTCGCTCACCGCCCCGCAGGTGTGGTACATCACCGGCAGAGCGAATCCTTTCGCCTGAGCGATGAGCCTTTTCAGATGGGGCTTGAAAAATTTGCAGAACATTTCCCTGCTGATAAACATCGAATTCTGCGTGCCGAAGTCGCTGCCCAGAAAATAGATGTCTATATATTTGCTGCATTCTGAAAGATAAGCCTGGTTCAGTTCGAGAAAGCAGTCCGTGATCCTCTCCACCAGCCTGTAAACCAGTTCCGGATTGTCGACCAGCGAGGCCAGGTAATTCTCTTCGCCCATCATCGCTCTGGAATGGGTGAAAATGCTGGCCCAGACGCCGCCATACACGGCAAGGCCGGTTGCATGGGCTGCCCGGGCCTGCTTCAGGCTTTCCTCTAAATTGATATAGCTCCTGTCAGGCCATTTGATCCGGTTGATCTCATCCACCGTGGTAGCATGAGCCAGGATCGGTTCGACCACTTTTTCCGTTGAGATGTCGTCGTATTGGACACTTCTGATTTTATTGCCGAACATGTCGTAGGAGATTCCATCCTCTTCCGGCTGCCTGAAACATTCCCTTTTATACGAAACGCCGATGTGTATTGCATCGGCATCGAAATGTGAAATAAGATCCATGTCGGTTTCGAGGTTGAATTCTTTTTTCAACCTTTCTTTCACAGGCGGCTCTGCCCTGAAAAAGAAGGGTATCCTGTCGATATCCTTACCCTCGATGGTCCTCAGGACGCGCTCCCTGTGGCCCAGGCTTGCCCTCATAAAAGTTTTCTCCCGAATCAGCACTTCATCTATAACTTTAACCCCTACCTGTCCCCTAACAGG
>JAUVUV010000175.1 GCA_030604975.1 Candidatus Glassiibacteriota bacterium
ACATTGGATAACTATTTTGGCATTGATCCTGAAACGCCCGTCCAGTCAAGATCGTAGGGGCAGACCCATGTGTCTGCCCGCGGGCGCACACACGGGTGCGCCCCTACGGAATATGTAACCTTATTTCCGGGACACGACACTAGCGGGTTGTAAAGCTAAAAACCTTGCTCCACCGGCTCCATTTGCCGGTGGCATCCTCGGCTTTCACGCGCCAGTAATATGTAGTCTCAGGATTGAGCCAGCCTTTCGGGGCCTTGAAAACCGTGCCGGAGCGTACATCCCTGTCGAACGTGGTGCAAAGCGGCCAGGCGCAGTCAGGCCGCAGGGACAACTGGAACCGGTAACAGACTATCTCATCCTGATCCCGGTCAGTGGAGGCAGACCACTCGAATTTCGGCTCCTTGCTTCTTACCTTAGCACCGTCTTCGGGGGAGACAGCTTCTTTCGGTGCCTCGGGTGTGTGCTGATCTTCGATTTCACGCCACCTCCATGTAACTTTCAACTCACCCGCGTTCTCTGCAGAGAATTTAACCACATTCCTGCCCAGGGAAAGGGCTGGCAGGCTACCCGGGTTGACCTGGAGATCTGCGACAATTTTCACGTAATCCAGCCCGGACTGGCCGCCGTAGACCAGTGGAAATTGCGAAGGTTTGTTCTCGCCTTTTTTGTCGGCTGAAAGGGTATAGTAAGCGCTGAAACTGTAGGTGGCCTGGGGGCCGTCCTTGAGCATCTTCTCATCCAGCACGGCGCGGCAGTCTCCCATGCCGTAGGCCCACGAGTAGTAATTCCCGAGGGAGGTGCGCTTGTGGAAAGCAGGGTCTAGATCCGCAGCCAATGATACCTGGTCAAGGCGCGAGGTTCCACCCTTGTAATAACGGGTATCGATATAGCCGCCCACCATCACGTAAGGGCTTCTCATCGGGACAACCAGGCGGGAGGGCTGATCGTATTTCGGATCCTGGAATTTATCCACATGCACGGCAGGCGACTTTCCGTCTTCGGCCTTGAACTTGACATTTCTCGTTCTGACCATTTCCTCGTAGGTTAGCTTTGCGAAATCCGGTTCGAAAATAAGCCGGCCGTTGGCGTAACGCGGCGGCTCGTGAGAGCGCTGCTGGTCGTAATGCTTGCGCAGCACGGGGTTCCACCATCGGATCAGTTTTTCGTTCGGCCGGATGGTAAAGCTCATGTCCTGATGTTTGTAAAGCCATTTATCGTAGCCGGCCTGGATAAAATTGTCCTCCCTGGTTTCATAGAGCGTAGCCAGGTCCTCCCCGGCCGGCCAGGCGTCCGGCTTGTATATCACCTTGCGGTTGTCCCCTGGAGTGAGGTACCAGCGATATGGCTTGTAGGCCCTGGCGACCCATTCCGGGTGCTGCTCCAGTTCGGCCATGGAGGCGATTGTCAGATTGTCATCTTTCAGGTACCAGATACCGATATCCGGGTCCATGTGGTGCCAGGCGCCGTCCCATTTGGCTTCGGACACGGTATGGTGCCAGATCTCGTAAACCCTCGCCTCCAACCCTACTGCACGGCAAAGTGCCACGAACTGGCAGGCTGCCTGGGAGCAGATATGATAGGCGTAAATGTTGAAATGCCGCACCGGGTTGAGGCTGGATCGATCCTTGGGATAGCTCCACCAGTATGATTGCTTTTCGACAAAATCGAAAATCGCCATAGCCTTCTCTTTCTCTGTCGTGCAGCCCCGGGTGACCTCGGCAGCCAAGTCTTCCAGAGTGTACCAGTTGTACCTGCCGTTGACTGTTATACGCGGGTTTTTTACAGGCACGTCGCCCACGTTTTCAATCGTGATTTCCAGGTTTTCCGGATCCACCGTACCGCCGACCTGGATTTCGCAAGTCTCCTGGGCTGATTTAACGATCCTGGCGTATTCTTTGAAATCGCCCTTTTCCGTCCCAGCCCGGGCTAACGAGAAACAGACAAGGCTGCTTATGAAAATGAAAGGCAAGAACCCAGTGTTCTTGGACATAACTCCTCCCGGGATTAAGACAACAATGAATCACTTTAACGGGTAATTTTCAAATTATCGATCCAGATTTTCTGCTCAAGCTTTGCCCCGGGACCGATGTACGGTAACATCAGGAACTGATTTATTTTCATCTGGGGGTGCTGCCCCGTGCGGAAAACCACATCGTGGTAGTCCATGATCAGTTCGCCATCCTGCCAGTACTGCAACACTCCGTTATTGATCCCTTTGCCGTCAACAATACTGTTCAGCTTGAAATGCGCTTTAACATGGTGCCAGCTCCCCTGATAGCGGGGTCCGGGCTCATCGCTGAAATATATCTCCTCCGGCTGCCAGTGCTTACCGTTGCGGTAGACCTCGCCGGACTTGTAATAGCCGCCACTGTAACTGTCGCTGTCGCCGTTGCCGCCGGCAACCGAGCGTTTTTCAGTAACCCCGACCAGGCTCTGCCCGATCCGCGACTCATCGATATTTTCACTGTCCTGGATACCGAGCGTGGGTTTTCCGTCGATAGCCTCCACATACAGGGTGAGATGAGTGGAGGCAGGGCCTGTATGTTCGCCGTCCTCGGTTGTCATGAACAGGAATTCATGGGGATGGTAGCCTCTGCCGGTCCACTCCCAGTTATCGCTGTGCTTGATATAAAAGCTCAAGGTCACGCTTTCGGTCAGGGGAATCCTGACCCTGCCGCCCTTGCCCCCGGGAAGGATGTCACCTTGCTTTTTCCAATGCCAGACACAGGAACTGTTACCCTGAACTTTCTTTTCAGCGGAGAGTTCAATCTGCGGGTTATCGTACCAGCCCCGGGAGGCCCAGTCCGTATCCTCGAAATCCTCTTCGAATAACACCTTTTCAGCTGAATCGGCTGGTGAGTCCGTGGTTGCTTGTTCAGGAGTACAAAACAACTGTGCCGAACAAAACAGGGAAACCACTGTTAGAACGAAACCCAAGTTGATTGGATATAACTGCAACCGGATTGTGATTTTCATTTTCCCACCTTTAATCCTAAAAATAAAAAATATTGTATGCCTTAAATTACAGCTTCTACACCTGCCTCTCACTTTAAAAACTTACGGTTTCAGGTTCAGCGCCTGGGCCACTGTATAGGCTCTGCGGAATCTGTCTCCGACGCCTTTGAGCTCGTAGATCCGGCGCGTATAGACGAAATTTTCGATTTCGCGGGTCAGGAAAACCAGTTCCCGCGGAGCGAGCATCGCCAGCATCTGCGGGATATCAGTATAACGGAGTATGTTGAGAAATATCGGGCCGTTTTCGTGAGTCAGCGGCGGAGAAAAGAGAATCACCCTGGTGATCCTCGAATCCAGCAGGGCCGCATAGGCTCCGAGAATTCCAGCCGTCCCCTTGCCTGCCACTGTAAGACTTTTCCCATCATATGAGGGATGCGTGGCAATATACTCCACCGCACAGAGCACGTCGAATAGCCGCATGTCATCCACCGTGCGGCCGAGGATCATCGAGGTGCGCTCGAATTTCTTCCTCTGTGTGGAGTTCCAGACCAGGGTTCCAGTACCGCGAGGATAGATCACGTTCAATGAGGTAGTCCAATTGTCATAGGGGTAATCGCTCATCATGCTCCAGCAACTCCTGCGGGTTTCCCCTGGCGAGGCGATATAAAGAATGGCCGGCTGTTTCTGCATTCCCGGCCGGCGAAGGTTGGAGGCCATGCCCACTCGGATTCCGGGTTCGGTCTCGAGTGCGAAAGACCCGCGTGCTCCTTGCGAAACTTTCACTGCCCTGGCTTTAGGCGGCATGTTGCGGAAAACCACATTCCGCAACTTTTGTATTATCTCGGCACGTTTTTTCTCCCATTCATCCAGGTTATTATAAGTTTCCAGTTGAGCTGTGGGTATCAGCAGTTCCTGAATCCGGTCGTTGATATTCTCCGGATGCTCGCTGTATTGTCCTCCCAGAGCGGCAAGTTTTTCGCCCGGCACCGAATCAAAAGGCTCCTCTTTTACTGTGGTTTTCTTGCCGAAAAGGCACCAGTTGCTCCAATCAACGGCCCTTTCCCGCTGCGGCTGCGTGTACCCGTGCCGGCCGGAAACCTCGAACATGCCTGTTTTCTCCGGGACGCCGAAAAGGGTGAAAATCTGCTTTGCCTTATCCAGCACCGCCTTATATCCGGAGGAAGGATAGTAGGCATCCTCAGTGGAATTGTGCATCAGCAGGGGACGGGGTGCGATCAGGGCGGCAAGGGTGGGCCAGTCATGGCGGTAGGTGTTGATAAAATAGGCACAGTCGCAGTGCATACGTTGTAAGTTGAGCTTAACGTGGTTTTCCACATCCGCAGTCCCGGCAACCGGCTGTACCACGGCGATACGCTCATCCGCAGCGCCGGCCATCCAGCTCAGGTGGCCTCCGCCCGAGACCCCGTTGATTGTCAGTTTGCTCCCATCCACATCCGGCCTGTCGATCAGGTAATCAACCGCGCGCATCGCATTCCAGACCTCGATTCCGATCGGCGTGTAGCCGCGAGCGTACCAGTGGCGCAGTCCCCTGGCTGAAACGCCCCGGTGCACGCCGAGAACCTCCGCCACCTGGATCGGATCGATCACCATGCATACATAGCCGTTTCGCACCCAGGGGATGGCGTAATTCTGACGCAGCGCCTTGGCCCCGTATCGATGGCTCGAATGCCCCGGCCCCCAGATTACACCAGGAAACGGTTCTTTTCCTTTCTTTGGTTTGTAGAGATTCGCAGTAACATAGAATCCCGGCAGACTCTGATAATGCATAACCTCGATAGTGAATTCTTCAAGATCAAGGGTTCTGACAACGGTGGGGTGAAGCGGGGTACGGGGAGGAAGCGGATCGAGGCCGATCATGAAAAGGAATTCCCTGTGCAGGTCTTCTCTTTCGGCTTCCAGTTTTTCCCGGGAATTGATTCTCTCCCAGGCTTCCCGCTCCAGTTTTTCCCCCTCGGCCGCGAGATAAGCATTCATGCGGGCGGTATCGAGAGATACTGTTTCGATATCTACCTGAGCGTCCAGCGGTGGTGCGAAAATGAACGAGAGGAGAAAAATCAGCTCGATCCAGGATAAAGTGAACAGTCTTTTTAACATTGGTTACTCCTTTGGGATAACCCGGTAAATTATCTCGCCTTTGCCGAAGTTTTGAAACTGAATACCTCTCCCCACCGGCCCACTGCGCCGTGGCTGTCGCGGGCACGCACTTTCCAGTAATAGGTTGTTCCGGGGTTGAGGAAACTCATCAGTACTCTCCACTGACAGACAGCAGAGCCGACACTGCGGTAAAGCGACAGCGACAGAGGCCAGCGGCAGTCAGGCCGCAGGCTGACCATCACCTGGTAATCACTGACACTGTCGCCCCTGTCCGGGTCTTTGGCAGCGTGCCATTCGAGGGTTGGGGTGAGAGTGTTGACCTCTTCAGAATTTTTCGGTGAGACTGCCCGGGTAACCCTGTCTGGAGCCGTGTTGTCGCTGATCTCGCGCCACTTGTGGGTTATGCGTACCTTTCTGGAGCCCGTGGAGTTGTCCTGATAGCGGATTACGTTCCTCCCTTTGGAAAGAGC
>JAUVUV010000062.1 GCA_030604975.1 Candidatus Glassiibacteriota bacterium
GCGGTTTTTCACACATTGCCTGGATGGAAAATATCGGCTCACAAGAGCGCTGGGTATTCAAGCGCTGGGGCCCGGTGCTGAACCGCGGCGGGGTTCCGGTCAAGCTCGGATGGCACACGGCAAGCCCGGAGGCTGTGGACTGGAACCTTGACGGCAGGCTCGACCTTATCGTGGGAGCCGAAAGCGGGCAGGTCTATCTGTTCGAACGCTCCTATATCGACCGGGGGTGCATGCCCTAAAAGCTGTATCTCAGCTATTATTGCATCTCCCAGGGCGCATAAGTGCCGGGATTAAGCGCCTGCCGCCCGAATCGCAGCGGCGGCCCTCCCCTTTCGAATGCTCCCAGGTCCGGCCCTTTGCCCTGGTAACTATCATTGAAACCGGGCAGCATGACTCCGGCATCAATCGCCGGATTGGCCACTGTAATCACCTTGTCGGTTTGCGTCCATTTTTCCCCATGATGCTCCACCTGGGTCTTTCCCCATTTCACCCGCGTGGTCGTGGGAGCGAGATAAAACTCCAGGCCCTGGGAGGGAACGAACGACGGCCTGATCCTTATTACGTGCTTTTCATAATCGAGTCCCGTATTCAGTCCGGTAAACAGGTCGTGGTCCAGGTCGGCCGACGGGTTCGGGGTCCTTCGGCCTGTCAGCGGGCCGGGACAGTCGAAAATATTGTTGCGCGAAATGGTATTGGAAACCGGATGCGTGCTGAACACCCTGAATGCGCCTCTGGGCTGAAGAGCGGTATTGTGAAAGACATATCTCCGGCCTCCTGTATACGGCGCGCGCTCCCCCGTCTTGATCATCGGTCCGCCCAGTGGATCCTTATGAGTTCTGCGCGACAGGCCGAATATGTTTCTGAAAATGTAAAGCGGCCCTTTTGAGGTGGCTGCAGTGGCGATATGTGTGAAAGTATAGTGGATGTAATTGCCCCAGATACGGACATTCATGTTCGCCCCCTCAGCCTCGATCGCATCATCCCACACATTGGAAATTATATTCCCGTATATGTCCGAATCCCTGTTCGGGCTGCCCTCGAAACTGTAATTGCTCCCGCCACCGATTGCATCGTTGAAACCGTGGTCCTCGGTCGAGCTGATTTCGTTATAGCGGATAATGTTGCCGCCGGCTGAATTCCGGAGAGTTACTGCCTGCGGCCCGCTCGGATGTCCGGTCTCCCAGTCATTCGTCCAGCCGCTGGGGTGATCTATCAGGTTGCGCTGGATCACGAGCCCGGATGTTCCTTTTTCCGCTCTTATTCCACTGTCACCATAGCCCAGGTAAGCCAGCCTCCTGTCCCCTCTGCCCCATAAGGTTATGTGGCAGTCCTCGATCACTACATCGTGGATTCCTTCTTTGATCAGGACAGCATCCTTGATCGCGTTCTTTAATTCAAGGCCTCTGACAATGACATAAGGCGCCTGGATGACAATATTATAATCCGTGGTTTTTTCCGGGTCGATAACCGTTTTGGCGCCGGGTTCAGGTGCAACCAGATGCCAGGCGTCAGCTCTGCCGGGTTCAGTGATAAACACAGTTTCATCGCTAACCCCGCCTTTGAGATACGTCCTTTTGCCCACAGGGAAATTGTCACTGCGTGTCCGTGCCTTGAAAACAGTTTTCTTACCGGCGCATCTCAGGCTGATCTCATATTCGGTGTCAGGTGCCAGGCCGATAATACTTCCCCTGTATTCGCTGTCCCGCTTGTCGAACCAGAGCGGAATAACATCTTTCCATTCTTCCGTACCGGTCTTTCTGTAATTGACCGCGCATTCTCCAAGGTCATTTTCCACCTTATAGTAAATCCCGAGGCATTCAAACGTGGCAACGGCATGGGGATTGCCCCCCGCTGCATATACATTGCCTGTAAAAGCCATCTCTGCGATAAAGCCACCCAGGCATATCAAAACCAGGGCGTGACAAGCAGTTTCCTTTCTCATTACAGCTCCTGTTTATTATTGTTGAAAGGCGTGGAAAAATTATTAGCAGGCTGTTCCTGCCTTAATCTGTTTTGCCCAGCAGCAGCGCCACTGCCACCGCCTGGCTCCTGTTGTGCGAAATAGATATGTGGCAAGTTTCAACACCTATCTCCCCGGCCAGTTCTTCTGTTTTGCCGTGAAAGGCAATAAACGGCCTGCCCAGCTCGTTGTTGCAGATCTCGATTCCTTTCCAGAATACTTTCGCGGTCCAGCCCGTGCCAAAAGCTTTCAGCACTGCCTCCTTGGCTGCAAACCGGGCCGCAAAGTGGGGATATGAATCGGCCTTGCTGCGGCAGTAGGCGATCTCGCCCTCAGTGAAAACCCGGCTCTCAAAGCGTTTGCCGGATTTAGCCTCCAGCGCTTGCCTGATTCTCTCTATCTCGATCAGGTCCACACCCAGGCCGAGCACCACTGCCGGCTTGCCTATTAGTGAATCCATATTCGGACACCCTTTCATATATCCAGGCTTTTAAAGCTGACTTCCTTGATAATCATGCTGGACAGGTAATATATTTCTTATCAGCGGGTTTCAAAACAGAAAATCCGGCAAACAAGTTAAAACCCTGTCGGGCGTTTGTCCACTTGCAAGATCAATTCGACCTTTTGGCTCGTGCCATGACCGATGAAACCAAAGAGCTTTTCAGCATGCCGGAGGAGGATAGCAGGGGGAGCCGGATTGCCCCTCTGGCAGACAGGATGCGGCCGTCCAGCCTGGACGAGTTCGAGGGCCAGGAGCATATTCTGGGGCCGGATGGTGTCCTTCGCCGGGGGATCGAGTCGGACAGGCTGACCTCGATGATTCTCTGGGGCCCTCCGGGCAGCGGAAAAACCACACTTGCCCGGATTATCGCCAGGCAGACCGAATCGAATTTCGTGCATTACAGCGCCGTGACCTGCGGGGTGCAGGAAATCAGAAAAGCTGTCGAGGATGCCCGGGAGGCTCTCAAGCTCTACCAGCGCCGCACAATTATTTTCCTGGATGAGATCCACCGTTTCAACAAGGCCCAGCAGGATACCCTTCTGCCCCATGTGGAAAAGGGCCTTATCATCCTGATTGGCGCGACAACCGAAAACCCCTCATTCGAGGTCATTAGCCCCCTGTTGAGCCGGGTCAGGGTATTCGTGCTCAAGAGGCTTGAAAAAGAACACCTGGCGCGGATTATCAAGCGGGCGCTCAAGGACAGGGAACGCGGCCTTGGAGATAAGTCCTTTGTGCTGGGTGAGGACGCCAGAGAACTCCTGCTTGAGGCTGCTGACGGCGACGCTCGCGCCGCCCTGACCGGCCTGGAACTTGCCGCGCTGTACCTGGAAGAGGAGAGGGGCAAAAAACCTTCCCGCAAAAAGACCGTTACCCGCAAGATCATGGCCGAGGCTCTCCAGCAGCGGCTCCTTCAGTATGACCGCGTGGGCGACCAGCACTACGATGTTATCTCCGCCTTTATCAAGTCCCTGCGCGGCAGTGACCCGGATGCGGCCCTTTATTACATGGCCCGTATGCTGGAAGCCGGTGAGGACCCCCTGTTCATCCTTCGCCGGATGATCATTTTCGCTGCCGAGGATGTGAGCAATGCCGATCCCCAGGCCCTTCTGATCGCAGTAGCCGCCTTCCAGGCGGTTTCGGTGATCGGGCTGCCGGAGGGGGCGATCGTGATGAGCCAGGCTGTGACCTATCTCGCCACTGCTCCAAAAAGCAACGCCAGCTACCTTGCCCTGAAAAAAGCCCAGGAGGCCGCCCTTAAGCACATGAGCGAGCCCGTGCCCCTGCACCTGCGTAACGCCCCCACCAGGCTGATGAAAGCTCTCGGCTATGGCAAGGGTTACAAGTACGCCCACGACTATCCTTATCATTTCGCCCCCCAGCAATACCTTCCGGACGCACTGGAGGGGGCGAAATTCTACGAGCCGACCAATCTCGGATTCGAAAAGGAAATCCGCAAGCGGCTGGAGTTCTGGCAGAAGCTGATTGACGAAGCGCGCAAGAAAGAAAAATAAGCTTTTCAGACATATTATGTACTTCATTGAACAATGAAAGGGCACAGCATGCTGTGCCCTTGTTTAATCCCAATCGGAGCGCCTGATTTGACACTGGTAAGTTTCGTGGAGATAAGCAAAAGTTTCTCGGGTCACCTGATTTTCGGCCCTGTTACCGGTATCATCCGCCGCAGCGAGCGGATCGGCGTGGTGGGGCCCAACGGGGCGGGCAAGACCACGTTCTGCCGGGTGCTCGCAGGACTTGACCGCCCGGACACGGGTGAGGTGCACCGGGAGAAAAACCTCAAACTGAGCTACATGGAACAGGAACCGTCACTGGATTCCGAACGGGGAGTGCTGGATGAACTTATTTGCTCCTGCAGCGAGATCAATCACCTGGAAAAAAAGATCAGGGAATACGGCAAAAGGCTCGAGGCCGGCGAAAAACTCCATGGAAAGGAACTGGAGCATTACGGCGGGATGATGGACCGATTCGAGCGGCTGGGCGGCTACAGCCTGAGCAGCCGCGCAGAGAAAATTCTCACCGGCCTGGGCCTTGAACCGGAAACATTCAGCCAGCCGGTCAATTCCCTGAGCGGTGGCCAGAAAAGCCGCCTGGCGCTGGCCAGGGCCCTGATCGGCGAACCGGACATTCTGTTTCTGGACGAGCCGACCAACCATCTGGACCTGAAGGCGATCGAGTTCCTGGAAAATTTCCTCCTCGAAACGACCTCGACTGTGGTGGTAATTTCCCACGACCGTGCTTTGCTGGATAAGTTGACCGGCCGGACTATTGAGATACTTGACAGCCACGTTACCATTCGCCCTGGCAATTACAGCGCGTTCAGCCAGTGGGCCCATGCCGAGGCCGAGAGGCTTGAGCGCGAGCGGAAAAACTACGAACGCAAGGTGGAAAAGATCGAGGAATTCATCCGCCGCAATATCTACGGCCAGAAAACGAAACAGGCCCAGAGCAGGAGGAAAATGCTCGCCCGGCTCAAGCCGCCGCCCAGGACTCGCCGTGTTCGCCACGCGCCGAACTGGGAGATCAATATCTCACGCGAGTCCGCCTCAGTGGTTATCGAGGCCGAAGGTGTCAGCATGGCCTGGCCGGACCGCGAACCCCTGTTCGAAAATCTCGATCTCACACTGATGCGCGGTGAAACCCTGGCGGTAATCGGAGACAACGGCACAGGGAAATCCACCTTGATTGAAATCCTGGCCGGGAAAATTCCTCCGCACAAAGGCCGGATCGACTGGGGCCGCGAGGTGAATATCGCCTACCTGCCCCAACGTATAAGCCATCCGGTTGAACTCAGCAGCGTGCTGGAGTTCATGTATGCTCAGGCCCCGGAACTCACTATTGGAGAACTGCGGAACCTCCTGGCACGGTTTCTTTTCACCGGTGAGCAGGTGGAGCAGAGCGTGGACTCGTTAAGCGAGGGGGAATTCAGACGGCTGCTGCTTGCGGGACTGATCCACTCCAAGGCAAACCTGCTCCTGCTCGATGAGCCGACCAACCATCTAGATATCTACAGCCGGGAGGCTCTCCAGAACGCTTTGGGCGAATATTCCGGCACGGTGGTCCTGATTACCCATGACCGGGAGCTTTTATCTGCATTTGCTACGCGGATTCTGGAGTTTTCTCTCACCGGCCGCGCCGCTCCGGGAATGGACAAAGTTGTTGAATATGATGGTGATTATTCTTATTATAAACAGGAACGGGCGAAATTCGATCGAGCCCTGGTTCAGAAGGCGAGGAAAAAGCCTTCTAGCTCTTCCCGGCCGGAGAAAAAAGCCGGTGTGGAAAAGAAACGTCCCAGGCAAATCTCTAAAAATGTACTTCGAAAACTAAAGGAGCGGATAGCGCTTCTCGAAAGCGAGATTGCCCAACTGGAAGACCGTAAGCACGAGCTTCAGCTTGAACTTGCCGACCCCAAAACCTACAAGCAGGAGGGCAGGGCGGCTGAACTTGCCACAGTCCTTGAAACTATCAAGGGCGAGATAGAAGAAGCTTACAAGGAGTGGGAACAGCTACTTGAATATGATTGAAATTAAAGAGGTTCCGCAACGTGCGGTCCTTTTCGGCACAGACAGGCCGGAAAACCAGTACTGGGGTGATCAGCCTCTTGAGGAACTGGGCCGTCTTGCGGAAACCGCGGGTGCGGTGGTTACCGAGCGGATCATCCAGCGTATCCGAAAGATCGAACCGAAAACATATATCGGCTGTGGCAAGGCCGAGGAGATAAAAACAGCGATAGAGGCTACCGGTGCGGATCTCGCCATCTTCGACCATGAACTGTCGCCGAGTCAGGCGAGAAACCTGGAAGGACTTTTCGAAATCCAGGTACTTGACCGCTCGGAATTGATCCTGGACATATTCGCTGGTCACGCCCGTACCTTGGAAGCCAAGCTTCAGGTGGAACTGGCTCAGCTGGAGTACCTTCTGCCCCGGCTCAAGAACATGTGGGTCCACCTTTCCCGCATTCGCGGAGGTATCGGACTGAGAGGGCCCGGCGAAACTCAGTTAGAGACCGACCGCAGGCTGATCCAGAGAAAAATCACCAGCCTCAAGCGAAAACTGCAAAAAATCGCTACACAGCACGCTCTCAGGATGAGCGGCCGCAGCGGGATTTTCAGCTTTGCCCTGGTCGGATATACCAATGCAGGGAAATCTTCCCTGCTTTCCGCTCTGACTGGAAAACCGGTCATTGTGCGGGATCAGCTCTTCTCGACTCTCGACACCACCACACGCAAACTCAGCCTTGACGGCGGGCAGGAAATTCTGCTCACCGATACGGTAGGTTTCATCAGCCGTCTCCCCCACCACCTCGTAGCTTCATTCAAGGCTACCCTGGAGGAGGTCAGCCAGGCGGACCACCTGCTGATTGTGGTAGACATTTCCAACCCGCATTTCAGCGAACGGATCCATGTGGTGGAAAAGGTGCTTGAAGAGATCGGCGCTGGAGATTTAGAACGAACTTTCGTATTCAACAAAATAGACCTTGTGGCCGACCGCCAGATCATTTTCCAGACCACCGAAAGCTATCCTGGGGCTGTTTTCTGCTCAGCAGTCACCGGCAAGAGCGGGTTGCGCTATTTGAGAGACCATTTAAACAGGATTCAACAAGCCCAGGAGACCGAGTTCTCGATCGATCTGTTGCCCCATGAGGGCAACCTTGTGGCTGCTTTCCACCGGACGGGCCGGGTGCTCGACCGCAGGCTGCAGAACGGGGTACTCCGGCTGCGTGTGCGAATGCGAAAGCCCCTGGCGCTCAGGCTCCTGAGAGACACGCCCTATGCCGGACAAATAACATTCTCCGGAGGTAATCTTGATTAAACTCGGAGTTAATGTGGATCACGTGGCCACTGTCCGCCAGGCCCGCCGCACTGTGGAACCTGATCCTGTGGCAGCCGCCGTACTTGCGGAACTGGGTGGCGCGGACGGTATCACGATTCATCTGCGCGAGGACCGCCGGCACATTCACGACCGCGATCTCGAGCTACTCAGAAAAACTGTGCAGACCCGTCTCAACCTGGAAATGGCACTCAACGAAGAAATTGTCAAAATTGCCCTGCGGGTGCTCCCTGACCAGGCGACCCTGGTGCCTGAAAAACGCGAAGAGGTCACAACCGAGGGAGGTCTCGATGTCCTGGCTCACAGGAACAACCTCAAGGCAGTTGTCAAAAGATTGAAAGATGCCGGAATAAAGGTGAGCCTTTTTGTCGATCCAGTTGTTGAGGTAATGCGTGTCTCAAAGAAAGTGGGGGCGGATGCTGTCGAACTGCACACCGGCTCCTACGCCAATGCCCGCACTGAAAAGGAAGTCGAAAAGGAACTGGTCAAGCTGAAAGAGGCTGCGCGGGTGGCCGGGGAAGAGGGTCTGGTTGTCTTTGCCGGCCACGGACTCAATTATATCAACATTCTTGCGATAAAAACGATCCCTCAGGTCGAGGAGGTCAATATCGGACATAGCATCGTGAGCCGCGCTGTGCTTGTCGGCATCAAAAGGGCAGTCCGTGAAATGAAAAATCTGTTATCAGACTATGTTTAACCGCATTGCAACGCTAAAATGGGTCAATTCGATTCAGCGATCAGCCATCTGGAAAAAGAAACAGAGAAACGCTACAGCGGCAAACCCCTCGCACGCCATATTCGCTCCGTGGCCGAGTTTGCGCGGAGGATCGCCGGGTCTTTGATCAAATCGGACCTATTGGCCGAAAAAGCCTATGTCGCCGGTCTGGCCCACGACCTGTACAAAGGCTTCTCCCACAAAGAGTTGCGCGATCTGGTAGTCGCCGAATTCGTTCCTGTCGACGAGGATTCCTTGAGAATCGGCGGAGGCCTTCTTCACGCTCCCGTAGCTGCTCATTACATCCGAACCCGCCTCAAGATAACGGACGATGAGATTCTTTCGGCTGTCTATTACCACACCACCGGGCACCTGAATGCCACCACTCTGGATAAAATACTTTTCTGCGCGGATTATCTTGATCCCTGGCGTGAAATACGAGCGAGTGAGCCTGATGTGCCCGCTTTAACTAGACAGGCACTTGTGGATCTGGAAGAGGTTTACTGCACGGTTCTTTATCGAAAGCTCGCTTACACACTGTCCAAGGGCCGGCCCCTGCATCCTAACGGTGTCGCTGCCTGGAACCAGATTTGTCTAAAATTGACTTAGGAACTATTCAGTTTGAAAAAAATTCAGCTTGGATCAGTCAAACATCTTTTGACAATATGGGTGTTCGAATTATATCTTAAACCATCAGTTTCGATCCACTATACAGACTGGCGAGTCAAAATCGCTGGAGCTTTTCCGGACAAGGTTAAAACGAAGTGAAAAGGTGTGATAGAATGAAATATCGTTTAAATATGCCGCTCGCCAGAGAACATAACCTCTGGAAAGGAGAAATTTATGAGTAAGAAAAAACGAACAACAATAATAATTTCAAGGGCGGCAAGAAGTTACAGATTAACTTTTTTATTCCTGATAGTTTCCCTTACGAACAACATGAATTTATTAAGTTCCGAAACCCAGGACATCATAAACCTTCCCGAGCCTAAATATGAAAGCAAGCTTTCCATA